>DAOWGA010000275.1 GCA_030637665.1 Lysobacterales bacterium
ACTTCGACCCGTTCGACGATGCTGACTGGAACCATGTTCAGGTCCACGAAACCGTCGGTGCTGGCAGAGGCCACGCGCCGGCCGTTGAGCAGTACCAGGGTGCGATGGGAACCCAGGCCGCGCATGGAGACCGTGGCATAACCGGGATTGCCGTTGTTGACCGAGCTTCCATAGTAGCCACCGGTCACGGACGGGATGCTCTGGACGAAGTCCTCCATCGTGATAAAGCCGGATTCGAGAATATCCATTTCGGTGAAAACTGAGATCGGGCTGATGCTGGTGAAGTCGGACTTTTGAATTCGCGACCCGGTGACAATCACCTCTTCGAGGATCCTTTCCTCCTCGTCCTGGGCGATCACGGCTATTGGTGAAATAAAAGCTGCCAGCAGCGCGGTGCTGAGACCGCACTTTATGAGCTTACATAACGGATGAAGGCAATATTTCATCCTTTGATCCTTCCGCCATTTATCTCTGGATTGGATGGAAACAAGAGAACTGTGGAGGGTCAGCAATTGACCCACTTGCATCCACGCCCAATGCATCCCTACCAATTGTTTTTGTTAGTCTTCTTTGCTCATACTACACTACGCCCAAATTTGATGCGTTTGCCTGGGCATGAAATACAGGTCATGAGCGACCTCTTCGAATGACTTTTTTGGATCGGGGGTACAGCTTCAAGTCATGCATAAATAGAGTTTGCAGCGGGGCAGCCCAAGGGCCGGTTTGGGTCGGAACCGTCTATTGGCGATCACTACTGCTCTTGTTCCGCTTCTCGCCAGAGAGCGGTTGTTCGCCAGCCCTGGTTTAAGGCGCCAGCAATCAGCGCTCTCGGCCAGAAGCTGCCATTCCTAACTGGAATTTGGATCGTATTTCGATAATGATTCAGCTATGAAGCTGGAATTGCATACCGAACGCCTACTGCTGACTCCGCTTGCACCGACTGATCTTGATCTCGCCTTGGAGTTGTGGACTGATCCTGAGGTTGTCGAATACGTTTGCGATGTAATGACCGAGGCAGAGATTCGTCAGGAAATGCCGGATTCGACCAGAAGAGGAGGCAATGGGGGCATCGGAATCTGGTGTATCGCGGACCGAAAGACCCGTGAAAAACTCGGAAGTACGTACCTTTTGCCCGTGCCGATCGATGAGGACGACACAGACTTCAGCCTTGTAGTTATGGGGCAAATGCCGGACGCCGAAATAGAAATTGGGTTCTTCCTTAAACGATCGGCATGGGGGCGAGGATATGCAACAGAAGTATGCAAGCGCCTACTTCAATTTGCATTTCAGGAAGTCTCGCTGAATGAAGTCGTTGCATCAGTCGACGAGGATAACTTCGCGTCGAAGAAAGTACTCGAAAAATCCGGTCTGCTCGATCGTGGTCGAACGCGGTGTTACGGCAAAGACAGTCCGATTTACCGGATTACCCGTGATGAGTGGAACGAATTACGACAATCAATCCAGGGTGGATTTGGGTGAAAGGGAGTGAAGACGGCTACGTAGGTTAATGGCCGGTTAGGGCTCCTGCTATAAGCGACGCTGAAATTTGCGCCAATCGCATGGCCGCTTTGTAGGTATGGATTCAACCGGAACGTCACCCTATGCAATAGCCTATAGCGGCTCGCGACCCAGGCCGGTACTTCGGTACATTCCCCATTTTTACCATACCGGGCAATTACCCGCACGAAGTCCCCGCTTGCTCAGGGGTATGTGTTAGTCTAACTTCTTAATAAATCAAGGGAAAAGGCCGGATGATAGCTTCAAATACGCCAATTTGGCGGGTTACATCACCTTTATCCACATAATTACCGGTTATGTGTAAGAAAGGAGAAACAATGGAGAAATATTTAAGAGAAACCAAACTTCTTGATTTTAGCCACCCTGATATTAGAGAGTTAATTCAAAATCGTAATTGGAAAGATTTATCCGAATACGAAAAAATAGGCTCCATATATCATTTTGTCCAAAATGACATTATTTTTGGTTACAACGAATCTGATGAAATACCAGCTTCGGCGGTCCTGAAAAATGGTTATGGCCAGTGTAATACAAAAGGCAGCTTACTTATGGCTTTGCTCAGGTGTGCTGGTATTCCTTGCCGATTCCATGGGTTTACCATAGACAAAAAATTACAAAAAGGTGCGATTACAGGGCTACCTTATTTACTGGCGCCAAAAAATATTATTCATAGTTGGGTAGAAGTTTATTATCAGGAGAAGTGGCTGAACCTGGAGGGTTTTATTCTGGATAAAAAATACCTGAGTAAACTCCAATGTAATTTCCCGGATATTACAGGCTCTTTTTGTGGGTATGGTGTTGCTACCTCGGATTTTAGAAATCCAAAAATAGACTGGATTGGTGCTGATACTTATATTCAAAAAGATGGAATAAATAATGATTTTGGAGTGTTTGAAGATCCGGATTCTTTCTATAAGGAACATGGTTCCAACTTAAGTGGCGTAAAAGTAATTCTTTATAAACATGTGGTTAGAAAGCTAATGAATTCCAATGTATCAAAAATCAGATTATCTAAAAATATATAACAAGCTCGGATACCACTGCAAAGGAGCGGACAATCAATATAGCGCGAGATGCGGGGGATTCATGCAGCCAATCATTGACCACATACAGATCACCGCCAAAGGCAGGGACCGGATACGAATAATGTAATCCGGCCCTTTGATTACTGGTTTTTAAGCTCTCATTAAGCCAGCCCATGCTATTTTTTAGCTGCGTCACTGGACGCTGATTTACTGTGAACTAAATAACAACAGGAGCGTGCAATGAATTCTTCGCAAAGAACCTGGGCCCGGGTTCTGTTTATCCTGCCGCTGTGTCTTGCAGCTTGTACTCCTGTTGCAGAACCGCACACAGCTTCAATTTCAGGTGGCATCTATTTTGATTGTGATAAAAATGGAGTATGTGAAGATAACGAAACCGGCATTGCCGACATGTGCGTTCGCCTTTATTTCGGAGCGTGTGGTGAGAATATGGTTCAAATTCATCAAACCGACGAAAAAGGTGAATTCAAGTTTTCAGGGCTTGCGCCAGGAAAATATTGCGTATCCCCTGATTTCGAATTGAAAACCTGTGGTTTTGGTGGCAATTTTCCCACTACATCTATCTCCCGGCATGTCACCCTGGAGAGCGGGATGAAAGCTGATCTGGTCTGGTTTGGTTTTGGAAACCTGTCAGGTGGCACAGAACCTTAAATTATCTTTCTTTCAATGAAGTCTGGGATCAGGCGCTTTATAGTGGAGCTGGGTTTCGGATCGAATTTTGACTCATAAGTCGGAAAGGTAATGGAAAATTTCGTTTACTTTGGATTGGCCCGCGCTCTTCATGTTGTGGGTGTCGTGCTTTGGATCGGTGGCGTGGCTTTCGTTACAACCACGCTGATCCCTTCTCTTAGAAAAATGGCAGATACGGATAATCGGTTGACGCTTTTCGAGCAACTGGAGGGCAAGTTCGCTTTCCAGGCCCGGATCGTCACCCTGGTTACGGGCCTGTCCGGCTTCTACATGATGGAATACATGAATGCCTGGGAACGCTACCAGCAATTACAGTTCTGGTGGATCCACTTGATGACGCTGATCTGGTTAATTTTCACTTTGGTCTTGTTTGTTCTCGAACCGCTGGTCCTGCACCGTCGCTTTAGGATGCTGGCCAATGAAAACAGTGACCGTGCATTCACACTGCTTCATCGAGGGCACAAGGTCCTTTTGATTTTAAGCCTGATCACAGTGTTCGGAACTGTTGCCGGCGTGCATGGCTTGTTTTTGATCTGAAGTTACGAAGCCGAGGTCTTTTCCTTCTGGAAGAATCGAGCGCATCCCATCAGTGCGGAAGATCAGGCTTGGACTCAATTCCGCCAAACCCAGGGTCAACAACGGCCAGGCAAGAAAGTGGCGTTGCGAGGCGTTGCTGACATCGATTTCTCTGAATTTACCGCAAGATTGTCCATTTCATTGTGGCAAAGTCCGTTTCCACAGAGGATGATAGTTATTTATGCTGGTAAGAATTTCCAGGAGTCCCCTTCATGGACTACGAATCAAGCCCGGAATCTGTCCTCTCTGAATTCGCCACGCGATTTGCTGGCCAATACACCGGCCAGGCCGGCGTGCGGCCCCGTTTGTACCAGGCGCCGGGACGGATCAATCTCATCGGCGAACACACGGACTACAACGATGGTTTCGTCTTGCCGGCCACAGTTGACCTGTACACCTGGGCGGCCATATCGCCTCGGAATGACCGAATACTTCGGGTGCATGCCTGTATCGATGACCGCACTGTCTCGATTGATCTTGACCGGATAGCAGCAGGCAAGAGCGGGGAGTGGCCGGAGTACGTCAAAGGCGTCGCGTGGTCACTGGCTAGCCAGGGCCTGCGCCTGCGAGGCGCTGACGCGGTTATCGCGGGCAATATTCCACTGGGTGGCGGCCTGAGTTCGTCCGCATCCCTGGAGGTCCTGCTTGCGTTTGCTTTGCTGGAATGCTCGGGCATCGGGATGGAGCGAAGAAAAATTGCGCTTGCCTGTCAGCGCGCCGAAGCGGAGTTTGTCGGCGTGCAGTGTGGCATCATGGATCAGTTCACGATTGCCTGCGGTTCGCGTAATCAAGCTCTCATGCTGGACTGCCGTTCACAGGATTTCGAACTGGTCGAATTGCCGGCAAAGGCTGCATTACTGCTGGTTCATAGTGGTGTCCGGCATCAGTTGTCCGCCGGTTCCTTTAATGCGAGAAGAGATGAATGCCGTGAGGCTGTTGAAATCCTGGGTTCTGTATTGCCGGGGCTGGAGTCACTTCGTGACCTCGGCCGGGATCAGCTGGAGGATCACCGGGCTTTGCTGAGCGATGACTTGTATCGGCGGTGCAGGCATGTCGTGACTGAAAACGCTCGTGTCGGACAGGCGCGTGAAGCCCTTGAGGAAGGAAATGCTCGCCGGCTTGGCCAACTGATGATTGCTTCTCACCTGAGCCTGCGGGATGACTACGAAGTCAGTTGCCCGGAACTCGATTTCCTGGTCGGGATCGCCGCTGAATGCGAAGGCCTGTGGGGGTCACGTATGATGGGTGGAGGCTTCGGGGGCTGCACAATCAGCCTGGTGGACAGCGACAGGGCAGAAGACGCAGCTGAGACAATTCGAAAGCAATATGGCCGAAAGACCGGGCACGAGCCCTGGATTCATGTCGTTGGCCCGGCTGATGCGGTCAGCAGAATCAAGGACGTCGGCAAAGACGTCGGGACATCCACAGGCGCAGTCGCAGCAAGCTGATATGAGCCTTCAGACGCATTCACATAAGCGAAAAAACATATTGACCGGCGAGTGGGTGTTGGTTTCACCGCACCGTACCCAGCGACCCTGGCAGGGGCAGATCGATGAGCCGGAAGCAGGGCAGGGAAAGGCCTATGAGGAGGATTGCTACCTCTGTCCCGGTAACGGCCGGGCCAATGGCCGGAGAAACCCGCATTATTCCGGGCCCTTTGCTTTTGACAATGATTTTCCCGCACTCTCGCCGGCATCCGAAATTGAACAGGCGGCAAGCCCTTTGCTGGTCGCAGAAGCGGAACAGGGCTGCTGCCGGGTAGTGTGTTTTTCAGAACGGCACGATTTGCGCCTGGCGAGCATGGATGATCATACGATTTTCAGGGCCATGAAATTCCTGGTGGATGAGTTCACCGTGCTGGATCAGCGTGCGGACATTGGCTACGTGCAGGTTTTTGAGAACCGCGGGCAAATGATGGGCTGCAGCAACCCTCATCCGCACGCCCAGATCTGGGCAACCAGCGCTGTGCCGGCCGAGGCGGCCAAAGAGCTCAGCTGCCAGGCCAAATACATCGAACAGCACGGCCGTTCCCTGCTGATGGATTACCTGGCTGCCGAGTTGGCGGATGGCAGGCGCACGGTCTGTGAGAACGAGCACTTCGTGGCCGTTGTGCCCTACTGGGCCGTGTGGCCTTTTGAAACCTTGCTGCTTCCGCGCCGTCCGATGGCTGGCCCGGATGAAATGAGCCAGGCGGAGATCGAGGGCTTTGCCCTGATACTGCGTGAAACCATTTCCGCGCTTGAAGCGCTGTTCCATACGGCAGTTCCTTATTCCATGGGGTTTCACCCCCGGCCTTCGGATGGCGGTGCGCATCCGGAATGGCAGTTTCATGCCCATATTTACCCCCCCCTGTTGCGTTCCGCCAGTATTCGCAAGCACCTGGTCGGCTTCGAAATGCTGGGAATGCCGCAACGGGACCTGACACCTGAAGCCGCGGCGCAAAGGCTGAGAGAGGCCAGCACTCAAAAGGAGCTCCTGTGAGCATAATCCCCGGTCCATTATTCAAATCACTGGCGGCACATCTTTCCCTGCCGCTATGGTTCTTATTGATCGCCACAAGTTCTGACATAATGGCAAAAACACGTCCTTACTGGAACGATATAGAGGTCATACGGGAGAACGTGGAAGCGCCGCGGGCCTGGTTTACAGCCTATTCCCGCCGGGATGATGCGCTGGCCCGGAATATCGACGCTAACGAGTATTTTCAGTCGCTGAACGGACTGTGGAAATTCAATTATTCCGATACGCCGGCCGGGCGGCCGGAAAAGTTCTACCGGCCGAAATTCGATACAGGCAACTGGGCGGATATTCCGGTGCCTTCGAACTGGGAGCGGCATGGTTTCGGGTACCCGATATACGTTAATGTCCCGTATCCTTTCGAGATTGATGAACCCAATGTTCCGACGGAGAAAAACCCGGTCGGTTCCTACCGGCGTGAGTTCATGGTGCCGGAGAACTGGAAGGGGCGGGATATTTTCCTGCAGTTTGGCGCGGTCAGTTCGGCTTTCTATCTGTGGATCAACGGCGAATACGCCGGTTACAGCGAGGGCAGCAAAACGCCGTCCGAGTTTGACCTGACGGACTTCGTCAGGACCGGCAGCAACACCGTGGCGGTTGAAGTTTATCGCTGGAGCACAGGCAGCTATCTCGAAGACCAGGATTTCTGGTCCCTGAGCGGTATACAACGGGATGTCAGCCTGTTTGCCAGGCCGCAGCAACGGGTGCGCGATTTTTTCGTCCACTCAGGCCTGAGCAACGATTTTCAAGACGGGGAATTCGGCCTGGATGTCGAACTGGTGAATTCGGCCCGGAAAACCAGGGACCTTGTGATGTCAGTGCAGGTGCTGGACGGTGAGTCGGCTGTCTTCTCCGAAGAACGTAAATTGGCTCTGGCGCGCGGAATCACTGAAACCTCGTTTTCCGGAATAATCAAGGATGTAAGGCCCTGGTCGGCGGAAATGCCCCATCAGTACAGCCTGGTGCTGCAATTGGCCGATGCTGATGGCCTGACGCAGGAGACCATTGCACAGCGCATCGGGTTCCGCACCGTGGAAATCGTTAATGGCCGGTTTCTCGTCAATGGTCGCCCGGTCAAGCTGAAAGGCGTCAATCTGCACGAACACCACGAACTTAATGGTCACGTGGTCGATGAAGCGACCATGCTGGAAGACATCCGGCTGATGAAGGCGGCAAATCTGAATGCGGTGCGTAATTCCCATTACCCGCAGCAGGCCCGCTGGTATGAATTGACCAGCGAGCACGGCCTGTACATGGTTGACGAAGCGAATATCGAGAGCCATGGCTACGGCTACGACCACGACAAGACCCTGGGCAACAAACCACACTGGAAACCGCATCACCTGGACCGCACTCAGCGTATGCTGGAGCGCAGCAAGAATTTCCCGTCGGTGGTGATCTGGTCGCTGGGCAACGAGGCCGGCGACGGCGTGAACCTCGGTGCGACCTACCATTGGATCAAGTCACGCGATCTTTCGCGGCCGGTGCAGTACGAAACCGAGGGCGACATCGAGCAAGTCGGTGAACGGCATTCTGATTTTCATTCCAGCATGTACTGGCGTTACTGGGATCTGGAGAAATACGCACAGACTCACAACGACCGCCCATTCATCCTGATCGAATACGCTCACTCCATGGGCAACAGCACCGGAAATCTGAGTGACTACTGGGATGTCATTAATCGCTACGACATCCTGGCAGGCGGTTTCATCTGGGACTGGGTGGACCAGGGGCTGCTGGAGCATGACGAAGACGGCGCGCCCTACTGGACCTACGGCGGTGATTATGGGCCGGCTGATGTCCCCTCCAGCGGCAACTTCAACTTCAATGGCATTGTATTCCCTGACCGCCGGGTGCAGCCGGCTTACTGGGAGGTGAAACGCGTCTATCAGTATGTCGATTTCGATCTGCTCAATGAAAATTCGGGAGAACTTGAAATTACCAATCATTATGATTTCCAGTCTCTGGATGGTTTTGAGCTGCAGTGGGAGCTGACTGAGGACGGCCACGAAACAGCATTTGGCACGATCAACCATCCTGCTCTTGCGGCAGGCGAGAGTGGTACATTCCACCTGTGGGGGAGCGCGCCGGTGAAACGGGCAGGCGCCGAATATTTTCTCACCGTCAGCCTGGTTTCACCCGAGCCCAGGGGCCTGCTGCCGGCGAACCATGTCTACGCCATGACGCAATTTGCCCTCGAGAATACCCCGCAGCAGGAGGACCAGCCAGCCAGCCTTGAGGGAGAATTGTCGCTGAAAGAGAGCGAATCGGAACTCAGTGTGAGTGGCGAGGGCTTTTCAGTTGCCTTCAGCCAGGCATCAGGACTGTTGTCCTCACTGGTGCTGGATGGACAGGAATTGATGCTCACGCCGTTGACGCCCAATTTCTGGCGCGCCCCCACCGATAATGATTTCGGCAATTACATGCAGGACTGGGCCTCTGACTGGCGTGAAGCTTCCTTCAACCGGCGTCTGGAATCCTTGCAAGCGACAAGCGAGGAAAATGGCAGGGTAGTCATCACCGCGAATTACGCTTTCAGCAACAACGACGGCCAGCCCGTGGCGCGCTGGGAGTCCATTTTCACGATAAATGCATCCGCTGAAATTCACGTCGCCAATGGCTTTGAAAAAGAGGCAGGAATGCCCGAGTTGCCGCGTGTCGGCATGAATGTCGAATTGATCCGCAGCCTGGATCGAGTGGCCTGGTTCGGCCGTGGGCCATTCGAGAATTACTCTGACCGCAAACTGGCAGCCAATGTCGGCCTGTACGAAAACCGTGTGAAGAATCACTATGTGCCGTACATGCGACCGCAGGAGAATGGTTACAAAACCGATGTGCGCTGGCTGCGCCTGCACGATGGCCGGTCTGCCGGCATCCAGGTGCGGGCGGATGATCTTGTGAGCTTCAGCGTGCACCACAACCGGCTGGAGGATTTTGTGCCGCCAGTGAAGATTGCCATCACCAGCGAGGATGGGCCGGGAGCACGTGACAACGAGGAACGCGTCAATATCCACGTCAACGATATTGTGCCCAGGGACCTGGTGTCTCTGAATATCGACTATGGGCAAATGGGTGTTGGCGGCGATGATTCCTGGGGCAAGCGCACTCTGCAGAAATATTCACTGAATCAGAAAAACTACAGCTATGGCTTTACCGTCAAGCTGTTTGATCCGCTTGAAAAGCCCACGACGGAACGGAACAGTCCTTAAGTAGTAAACTACTAATCAGAACAAAAGGATACGAATATGCATTTGCAAAGCCTGGACTACACCGTCGTCATTGTCTATGGGATTTTTTTGCTGATACTGGCGCAGTGGGTTTCGCGTGAAAAGGCCGGTCACGAGAAAAACACCCAGGATTATTTCCTGGCCGGAAGGTCGCTGCCCTGGTGGGCTATTGGTGCATCGCTGATCGCCGCGAACATTTCGGCCGAGCAAATCATCGGCATGTCGGGTTCTGCCTATGTACTGGGTTTTGCCATTGCTTCTTATGAATGGATGTCAGCCCTGACCCTGATCATCGTCGGCAAGTACCTGCTTCCCGTGTTCCTGGAGCACAGGATATATACCATGCCGCAATTTCTTGAGCAGCGTTACGACCACCGTGTGCGAATGGTCATGGCGACGTTCTGGCTGGGGGTGTATGTCTTCGTCAACCTGACGTCGATTTTGTGGTTGGGGTCCCTGACCATCAATTCGGTCACCGGACTCGACCAGACCTGGGGCCTCGTGATTCTCGGCCTGTTCGCCGTTTCCTATTCGCTTTACGGTGGTTTGAAAGCCGTTGCCCTAACCGACATTATCCAGGTTGTTCTACTGGTGCTGGGCGGCCTGTTGATCGCCTGGATTTCCATGAATGAGATCTCCGGCGGGCAAGGCGCAATTGCCGGTTTGGTCAAGACAATGGAAGTGCTGCCGGAAAAATTCGACATGATCTTTTCCAGCGACCTTCCGCATTATGACAAGCTGCCGGGCATCTCGGTGCTGATCGGCGGCATGTGGATCATGAACCTGTCCTACTGGGGCTTCAATCAGTACATCATCCAGCGTGCTCTGGCGGCCAAGGACACGCGGGAAGCCCAAAAAGGCATCGTCTTCGCGGCATTTCTGAAAATGCTGGTACCGGTGCTGGTGGTTGTGCCTGGAATTGCAGCAGTGATCCTGGTTCCGGATCTGGACTTGCCGGACAAAGCCTATCCGGAAGTGATGAAACTGCTGCCTGTCGGCCTCAAAGGACTTGTATTTGCAGCCCTGATCGCAGCCATCGTTTCTTCGCTGGCATCCATGACCAACAGCATCTCGACCATCTTCACAATGGATATGTACGCGCATTTCAAGCCGGAACAGAAATCCCAGAAACACCTGGTGACGATTGGGCGTACTGTGGCCTTTTCAGCCATGCTGATCGCGATGATCGTGGCGCGGCCGTTACTGGGTAATTTCGATCAGGCCTTCCAGTACATCCAGGAATTTACCGGCTTCTTCACGCCTTGTATTGTGGCCATCTTCCTGCTGGGCTTTTTCTGGAAGAAGACTACGGCAAACGGCGCACTGGGGGCCGCCATCGGCTCGGCGGTGCTTTCCCTTGGTTTCAAGCTGCTGTGGCCGACGCTGCCGTTTATCGACCGGGTAGGAATCGTGTTCATCCTTTGCATGGTCATCGGCATGCTGATTTCCAGATGGGGGCATGGCGAAGAACACCCCGACGCGATTGAATACAGCGAGATCGACACCAGCACGTCTGGCGGCTTCAACTGGGCCTCGCTGGTGATTATTTTGATGCTGGCCGGGCTCTATATCGCCTGGTGGTGAGGCCGGTTAGTCGGCTGGTTTGGTGCCGAAGACACCTTCGAGCATGGTTCGCAGGATGGGCAGGAGCTCCACTTCGCTGTTGTTGTCGTCTTTGAAATAGCCGGTCCATACCGCGACCAGGTCGCGCTCCGGGTTGATCAGAAGGCCCTGGCCGGCCCAGCCGCCCTTGATGAAATCGTTGTTGGTCCACACCGTGTCCCACTGGTAGACATTGTGCTTGATCGTGGGATCTTTCGGGGCGCCGAAGCGGGCGTTCTTGAGTAGTTCCGGATTGCCGCCGTTGAGGATCATTTCCAGGTATCTTTCGGAAATGATTTTCTCGTCGGAAACGACGCGGTAGCTGGGCGTGAATAGAAGGCCGAAGCGGGCCACGTCGCGCACCCGGGCCAGCAGGCCGCCATGCGTGATCGGCACGGCGTAACGCGGCGCCAGGAAGGAGGCGTCGCTCTCGGCGCCGATGCGGGTCCATATTTCGCGGCTGAGCGCATCCTGGAAGGGCATGCCGGTAATTTTTTCAACCAGCCACCCGAGGATGAAGGTGTTCGCGCCCGAGTAACTGAAGGAGGTACCCTGTTCAGCCCAGCGACCGGCTTTTACAGTCGCCAGAAAAGTGTAGGGATTGTCGGGCGACTTATCCGTCCAGTAGCCGTCGCCGATGGTCATCGAATACTGGTAGTAGCAGGAATCGTGAGCCTCGTATTCCTCCGGGCAATCCACGCCGGTCGCCATGTCAAGGAAGTTTCGCACGGTCACACCGGCAAACGACGACTCCGCCAGTTCCGGGATGTAGGTTTCAATGGGCTTGCTCACATCCACCAGTCCGCGGTCTTCCAGGATCGCCACCAGGGTGGAAACAAAAGCCTTGGCCACCGACCAGTAGATGGGTTTTTCGTAGGCTTGTTGCCGGGGATAGCTTTCGAAAACGATGTTGCCCTTATGAACGATGACGATGCCCATGGTGGTCGACTGATCGCTGTTCAGGAAATCCGCGAAGACCATTTCGCCTTGCGGGGTGGTTACTGAAAACGAGCTGATTTCCGGCATCGGCCGATAGGGCAGTTCACGCACCGGGCCGGCGCGATAGACATTGACCGTTGGAAACATCCGGTGAAGGTTCTTGTTGTTCCAGGCCATATCCTTGCCATTGACGGTCCACCAGATATTGTCCCTGGGCAGTCTTTCCAGCTGCAACCTGACTTCGTCCACGCTTGAAGCCGATGTGAAGCCGGTGGAGTCACCGAACGCCGGGTTCAGAAAAAGAAAAATCGTGACGATTGGAATGAGCGCTCGAAGTGTGTCAGTGGCGTGCATTGGCATATTCAGGATCTCCAGCCGATCGATATCAGTCAACTTTCCAGTTGAGTAAAGCAAGATTCGTGCTGGAAAGCAGTTCTTCGGGAATGTCGGCCAGGGTCATTGCCGACTCGCAGGCAATGGTTCCATCAGGGAGATAGATCTTGCCCACCGCTTTGCCCAGCCGGCCGCGCAGACGAATGATCTTTCCAACGATTCTAAGTGGGGTTTCAACCGGAACCGGGTGGCGATACAGGATGGCCAGCTTCACGGACATCATGAAATGATGGGGATCGCCAATCATGGAAACACGTGCAACTACCTCATCCAGCATGGCCGCCAGCACGCCGCCATGAACAATTCCGGGGTAGCCCTGGTAACGCTCCGGTACCGAGATTTCGCTCATGACTTCATTCTCACCGTCATCGTGGAAAGCCATGTACAGCCCAATGGGATTTTTCCGGCCGCACACGAAACACATTTCGGAATTGGGCTGCTTTTTCAGCATCAGGGTTTTACCATTCCATGAAACGCGGCATCAGGTTGGCCAGGTTGCAGGGCCGGGTGCGCGCATCGAGCTGTGGCTTGATGACGTCTTCCCAGCCGGTTCGGCAGGCATTGGGCGAACCCGGCATGCAGAAAATGACCGTTCCGTTGGCCAGGCCGGCAAAGGCGCGGGATTGGATGGTAGCCGCCCCGATGTCCTTGATGGACGCCGCGCGGAACAACTCGCCAAAGCCCTCGATGGACTTGTCGAACAAGGGCTCGAGTGATTCCGGCGCCAGGTCGCGGCCGGTCAGTCCGGTGCTGCCGGTGGTCAGGACGATGTCCACTTCCTCATCGGCTATCAGCGCCGAGATTTCTGCGCGCAGTGCGTATTTGTTGTCGATCACGATTTTCCTGCGCGCCAACAGGTGACCAGCTTCCAGCAGGGATTCCGCCAGGTAGTCTCCTGAGCTGTCGTTTTCTTCGGTGCGTGAGTCCGAAATGGTGACCACCGCAACGCGCAGTGGAATAAATTTGGCATCTGGTGAGGTGCGGCTCATGATTTCAGTATCCTTCCCGCTGGCCAGTAACGGCGCCGGGGTCTTCTGCGTAAATTGCGGGCAGTGAGTGGGCGCTACCACGGTGGCAGCTGATGTCAGCAATTTCAAAGCATAAGCAGGTGATGGTGTGGAGCCTATGACTCATATCAGTTCAGCATATCATTTGAGGTAACTCTGTTGCGCTTTCATTCTACCGGCATCCTGGCATTGAGCTGCGCGAGGACGAGCAGGCCCTGATTCTGAGAGATTGAGAGATCAGTTCAGGCTACAATAGCAGCAATCAGCAGGGTCTCAACAATGCACGCAATTATTCTCGCCGCGGGACGCGGAAGCCGACTGGCGAAGCACAATCCGGATGGTCATCCAAAGTGCTTGATGGAGTTTGGCGGGCGCAGCCTCCTGGCACGCCACCTGGATCTCCTGTATCGCCTGGGCATCCGCCGGGCGGATCTCGTGGTGGGTTATGAAGCGGACCGCATTATTGACCATGTCGGCACGCTTTCATCACGTCCTGATGTGGCCTTCCATTTCAATCCTCGCTATGAGCTGGGCAGCGTACTCAGCCTGTGGGCGGCCTTTGAAACACTCGATTCAGGAAAACCGGTGCTGGTGATGGATGCGGACGTTCTCTATCACCCGGGAATTCTGCAAAAAC
>DAOWGA010000208.1 GCA_030637665.1 Lysobacterales bacterium
GACCCAACCGAGGCAAAAATGCGACAGGAATTTGAAGATGCCAAGGTTTTGCACCTTCCAATTCAGAGTGTGCTGCGCGTGGAAGAAGTGGGCAAACGCGGCCAGTGTATGATCCGCGACCGAAAATCTGGTGAAAAAGTCACGCCTTTTACGATTTCGCCGCCCAAGCGGTCTTGATTTTAGCTTTAACTCTCTTCGGAAGTTGATTGTCAGGAGCGCGCCAGGCTTTGTTCCACGGTATCCCGGCTTTCGCGGCCGAGCAGCGCCTCTATGATGGCCAGGGCAAAGTCCATGACGGTGCCGGCAGAGCGGGAAGTAATTACCTGTCCATCCCGGGTGACAGCGTTTCCGGTGATGTCCGGATGCTCTTCAGCCTGGAGAACTCCCGGAAAGGCGGTGGCTTGTTTGCCTGCGAGGATTCCCTCGCGCGCCAGGACTTTGGGTGCGGCGCAAACTGCACCAACAAACCGGCCCGATTCATTCATGTTTCGCAGCAGGCCCGTCAGACGCCCGTCACCCGCGAGCTTGTCACTGCCGGGTAGTCCACCAGGCAATGCGACCATGTCGTAGTCCAGCGTGAGGGCTTCGTCGAGCGTCATGTCAGGCAGTAATCTGACGCCACGGCTGGCCGTTACCGGCCCGTCTTCCAATCCGGCGGCAATCACTTCGATGCCTGCTCTCCTGAGTAGATCAATGATGGTGACAGCCTCGAGTTCCTCGCAACCCTCGGCCAACGGTACCAGTACCCGGGTCATGGTCATTTCTCCTCATTCACGTGTAGTCCGGCTTCCGACTTGATATTACCGGTCAGTATTCCCGCACCCTTCAGAATGCTGAGTGCTTCGTGCAAAGGAAAATCATCCTGTGCGCTTACCGGTACATCGGGAATCACGGCTTTCACGTCCATATCGTTCTCGAGATGGCGATCGAGGTCTGCTTCGCGAATTCTTCCATCCTGGCTCTCAACCACCTCCATCGGTTCGACCACGATGTCCGGGCGGATGCCCTCCGCCTGGATTGACCTGCCGGATGGCGTGTAATAACGAGCCGTAGTCAACTTGATCCCGGCCCCATTTCTAAGCGGAAGTACGGTTTGAACCGAACCCTTGCCAAAAGTGCGCTCACCCACGATCAGTGCGCGCCCGTGGTCTTGCAGGGCGCCCGCGACCACTTCGGATGCCGAAGCGGTTCCCCGGTCGACCAGAATAATCAGGGGCGTTCCCGGTAGCCATTCACCTTCGTTGGCGCTGAACTCCATCTGCATGGTGGCGTTTCGTCCTCGCGTAGACACGATCAGGCCCTCTTCGAGAAATCCATCAGCCATCGAGACGGCCTGTTGAAGTACTCCGCCCGGGTTGTTTCTGAGATCGATGATCAGGCCACGAAGGATAATGCCATCCTGCTTGATAGACTCCAGTGATTCTTCAAGGTGTGTTGTGCTATTCCGGTTGAAGATGGAAATGCGGAAATAACCATACTGTTTGTCCAGTAGTTCGAAGCTGATGGTTGGCACCTGCACGTATTCGCGTACGATTTCAACTTCCCTTTCTTCACCATCGGCTTGCAGAATCTCGAGAATGACAGTGGTGCCGGGCTCACCGGACACTTCATCGATCGCATCCTGTAAATACCGGCCTTTCACTGGCCGGCCATCGATTGACGTAATGATGTCGCCCGGATTCAAGCCTGCTGAATCAGCAGGACTGGGAACAATAATGCGCTTGATGACGATTTTCTGATCTTCGATTCCAACATCTACCCCTATGCCGCTGTAATGACCGTGGGCTGTATCGTCCAGATTCTTGTATTCCTGTGACGCCAGATAGTCTGAGTGCGGGTCCAGTTCGGAAAGCATTCCGCTTATTGCAGCATTCAATAGTGTCCTGTCATCTACTTCTTCCACATAGTTTCTGCGCACCTGGTTGAAGACATCGGTAAAAGTCCGCAGGTCATCCAGTGTGAGTTGGGCAGGGCCCGCTTCTGGCGCCGCTGGTTCTTGTTCGCTGGTTCCTGCCTGGGACTGAACGGATGCAGACAGCGCCACTGACAGCATGATGACTAAAAGTTGTTTCCATATATTCATTGATTGCTTTATTCCCTATCTCGCCAGCCAGACTGCTGGATCAATGGCCTTGCCGTCTTTTCTCAGTTCAAAATACAGGCCCTGGTTGTTACTTGCGCCTGTTCCCACAACACTGATGACTTCCCCTGGTTCTACCCAGTCCCCCGCCTCGTGCAGTAAGCTTTCATTATGCCCGTAAAGGCTCATGAATCCTTCACCGTGGTCGATAATGAGCAACAGGCCGTAGCCACGAAGCCAGTCTGCGAAAGCAACACGCCCATAAGCCACTGCGATAACATCCTCACCTGTGGCTGCGCCGATCAACCAGCCCTGCCACCTTAGCCCGCCGGCGCGGGATTGGCCAAATGCATGCTTCACCGGGCCTTCTACAGGCATGGGCAGTCGCCCCTTCCGACTGGTGACACCGAGGTGCTGCCCCAGGTCGGCCGGGATATCTGCCAGCACGTCGACCAGCCGGCTGATGAGTGTTTCGAGGTCCTGCTGGTTGCGCTTCAGTTCCTCGAGCTGTAATTCTTCACCACTGATCTGGCTGGCCAGTTCTGCAAGCAGCACTTGGCGGTCTTCCCTTTGTTGGTCCAATTGTTCCAGCACAGAGCGTTGTTCTTTTTGAACAACTTCCAGGCGCAACAGTTCCGCGTCGATGGATTGTTGCATGCTGTCAAGTGTCTTTAAAGCCTCCCGCAGGCCGGAAATCCGGTCGGCTTGTGCGCGGTTGATGTAGTCGTAGTACGCCAGTAACCTGCCCAGTTGCGCCGGACTATCCTGGTTGAGCACCAGTTGAAGCCTGGATTGCCGGCCCAGCCGGTACGATGCCCTGATCTGTTCAGCCAGTTGATCATGTCGCTGCTCCAGGCTGGACAGATATTCATCTCTCTGCCCTTCCAGCCCGGCCAGTTCTTTCATGTGGGACTGCCGCTGTCTTCCCAGCTCACGATATTTGAGATTGACTTGCTGGATTCGCAAGTCAAGTTTGCGCAGCCGGGTTTGC
>DAOWGA010000181.1 GCA_030637665.1 Lysobacterales bacterium
AAGCATTGTGGTACCCGCCAGGCCGATCAGCGAACCCAGCATCACACGCCAGGAAGCCATTCCGGTCCAGACCAGGAACAGCGCGCCGAGCACGGCGCCCAGCGATGAAACCACGCCTACCGCGCCCGGCCGATCGCCCAAAAACAGCTGCCAGAAGCTGTAGTCAACGGCAGCAATGACTTTCAGCCCTCCCTCGTCGATCACCAACTCCAGGACGGTGGGTTGATCATAGCCTGCCACGGGAACCCAGGCACCCACTCCAAACAGTAAAGAAGGGTAGGAAAAAACCAGGAAAGCCAGGCCCAGCAGGGCGGGATTGACCAGGTAACGTCCCGATCCGCCATATATCAACTTGCCGATGACGATGCCAAATGTCATGCCCAGGGCGACCTGGTACAAGGGCGCAGTGGCAGGCATAATCAGCGCGAAAAACCATGCAATGTACAGCAGTCCTTCATCGGGCGGTCTGCGCCGCACCGATGCGAACAGGGCCTGCCAGAACGCGCCAACCAGCAATGCGACCCCGAATATGGGCAGGAAATACAACAGGCCGTGACTGAAACAGTCCATGACACTGAACGCATCAAAGCCAAAGCCTGCCTTGCTCAGCAGCGTTGCGCGCCAGCCCGGAACGAGTTCCAGCTGAAAATCGGCGATGGCCAGATTGGTCTGATGACCAAGACTCCACGTACCGATCAGCCAGGCCGGCAGGCTGGCGATAATGAAGTAGTTCCATAGCCGCTGCACACTGCTTGCGTCCCGGATGTGTGAACCCGATCGGGTGACCGCAGGAGATGACCAGAAAAACCGCTCCGTCATGGTCAAAAAAGTCCGGGCCAAGTCCTTCATCACCCTTCCCTCTCGATCTGTTCGAGGTTAACGCGGAGCACGGCGCCGTAGTCATACTTCGCCGGGCATGCGAAGGAACAGAGCGCCAGGTCTTCCTCATCCAGTTCCAGGCAACCAAGGGCCTGGGCCTGGTCGGTATCCCTCACCAACAGGGCCCTGAAAAGAGGAGAGGGCAAAATATCCAGTGGGGTTATTTTATCGAACACCCTCAGCGCCAGCATTCCGGAAAAGCGGCCGTTCTGCGATGTCGTGAAAGCAAATTTCCGCTTGTGACCCGACTTTTTCAAAAAGCCTGCTGCAGCCGTATATTGCCCGGACCGTAAGCCCAGCCAGCCAAACAGGCTCTTGCTGCCACCCTCCTGAATCACGCTAAGCTGGATGTGGTAGCGGCCCAGGTACGCATGGCTGTCGTGGGCAGTCCGGCCGCTCAGCACCGACCCGGATATCACGCGGCAGGATTCCGCATCCTTGACACCACCCTGCACAATTTCATCAGTCGATGCGCCCAGCCTGCTTGAAATCAGGCGCGGTTCCGTGGCGCAGCTACCACCCATTGCGATCACCCGCCCGGTATGGATTTTTCCGGTGCCAAACAGCTTGCCGATGGCGATCACGTCCTGGTAGCCAATGTGCCAGACGGTGCGATCCGGGCCCACCGGATCGAGAAAGTGAATGTGTGTGCCCGGCAGTCCGGCAGGATGAGGCCCGACAAACTCTGCCTGCCGCAGGCGCTCTATTTCCGGCAAGGGGCTATCCCAACCCGAACCGGTGCACAGCTGCACCGCACCCTGTGTCAACAACGACACGGCCAGCAGGCCGCTGGCAAATGCACTGGCTTCTGCCCGGATCACCACCCGTGGATCGGCCGCCAACGGCTGCGTATCGATGGCCGTGACAAAAATGGAGCGGGGGCTGCTGTCCGAAGCCGGGACCCGGCTGTAAGGCCGGGTCCGGAACGCTGTCCATAGTCCGGACTCTTGCAAGCGGGATGCCACGCTGTCCCGATCCAGGCGCCTGATTTCTTCATCTGCAAGGGGGTTGAAGCTCATCTCGTTGACGCCGTTGTCAGCGAGACGGACAACGATGGTCTCCAGTACGCGCCTGGCGCCACGATTTACCGCGATGACAGTGCCCTGGCCAGGCGAACCATACTGAACCACGGGATCATGCTTATCGATAAAAAGCGGCTGGCCGAGACCGACCGAATCTCCTGGAGCAACCAGTAACCTGGGCTTCAAACCCGGGTAATCGAGACCGGACAGAGCGACGTGCTGAATTAGCGGCCCCTGATGAATTACCTGTTCAGGTGCACCGGTAATCGGAATATCCAGCCCGTTCCTGATTCTGAACTGCGAGTTCACTCTGGCGCCCCTGCGATCCCGGGCCGAGGGATGACCTTATGTACATCATGGCAAGTCCCACAGGCCAGGGCATCAAAATCAATGCTCTTGTCCTCGAAACGCGGGTGCTCAGCTATCTTTTTCCGGTGGCAGCGATTACAGGTGGAAAACTGGTGTTCCCTGTCGTGAACTGGATCCGATTCGACATGACTTACATGGCAGGTGGCGCAGTTAATGTTTCGCCTGTCGTG
>DAOWGA010000228.1 GCA_030637665.1 Lysobacterales bacterium
CGCGGCGCAGCGTTTCCTGGTCCGGTGTGGCCGTCCCTATATCCATGCCACGATAAACCAGGGCCGAGTCCACACTGATGATATCGATGGGGAATTCTTCGCGCAGAGCGACCGCCAATCCGGTTTTACCGGACGCAGTCGGCCCCATCAAACAAATGACGGGCGGTTTCACCCTAGCCCGCATGTTGCACCAGTCTCACGGAATCTGGCGCTCGACTGCAGGGACGCAGGAGGTAGAGCTATGCCGGGAGCAATTGCCGAGGGCAGGTGCGGCTGGGCGCCGGGCTGGACTGAACGCCATAGCCGTAGCTATGGCTTGAAGGAAGCCCAAGTCCAGCCGTGCCTGAACAAGCCAGAGCCGGGATACTGGTGCAACATGCGGGCTCACTCATCGACCACGCAGAAAAAGTCGATCCAGGGCCTGCATATCCAGTTGCACCCAGGTGGGCCGGCCGTGATTGCAGTGCCCGGAGCGTTCGGTTCGCTCCATGTCGCGCAGCAGGGCATTCATCTCCTCAAGGGTCAGTTGACGGTTTGCCCGCACCGAACCGTGGCAGGCCATCGTCGAGAGGACCTCGTTGGCTTCGGACTCAACCCGCGTGCTGTCGCCCATGCTGGCCATGTCGGCCAGGACATCCTGCAACAGACCGGCAGCATCGGAACCGGATAGCAATGATGGCACTTCACGGATCAGCAGTGATTCCGGACCGGAACGGTCGAGGAGCAACCCCAGTGATGCCAGCTCATCACGCCGCTCTTCAGCGAGATTGGCCTCGGGCTCGCTGACCTGAACACTCACTGGCACCAGCAGTCTCTGGCTCTTGATCCCTTCACCCATGAAGCGCGTTTTGAGCAGTTCATAGGTGATTCGCTCATGCGCCGCATGCATGTCGGTCATCACCAGTCCTTGTGCATTCTGAGACAGGATATACACGCCATGAAGCTGTGCCAGTGCATAACCCAGCGGCGGTATGCCGCTGTCATCGTCGGGCGAACCATGGTTTTCTGCCAAAGCCCGGCCAGCAGCCCGGCCACCGATGCCCAATACGGTTGAATACGCACTGAGTTGCTCACTCACGGGCAGTGAAATACCGGCCTGCCAGGCCGGCTGACCCGCAGCAGCTCCGGTCACAGCCGCTTCAAGCAGGCCCGCACCCGGACGAGGTGCACCCGAGCTGGCTTCGGACAATGCATGGTGCAATGCTGAAAAGAGGAAATCATGCACCGTCCGCGCATCACGAAAGCGCACTTCATGCTTTTGCGGATGGACATTCACGTCAACGCCTGCCGCCGGCATGCCCAGGTACAGAACAAATGCCGGGTGCCGCCCGTGGAACAGCACATCCTGGAAAGCCTTACGTACAGCGTGTGCGATCAGGCGGTCACGCACAGCCCGCCCGTTGACGAAGAAAAACTGCCGGTCGGCCTGGGCGCGGTTGTACCTGGGCTCGGCTACCCAGCCGTGCAGGCCAATACCACCGCGCTCCTCGTTGATGCGCACGGCATGATCCAGGAACTCCCGGCCCATGACCCGCCCGATGCGCCGTTGCTGTTCGTCGTCGCTTTCCGCCGGGGCCAGAACGCTGATGCTTTTGCCATCGTGCTCCAGCTCGAAACCCACATCGAAGCGCGCCAGTGCGAATCGCCTCAACAAGAGGTCAACGTGGTTGAACTCAGTGCGGTCAGCACGAAGAAATTTGCGGCGTGCGGGCACATTGTAAAACAGGTCTTCGACGTCCACCCGGGTACCGGAGCGCACTGCAGAGGGCTCGATATCGGAGATTTCTCCACGGCGGACTTTCACTGCCCAACCGTGTTCACCACTTTCGTGCGCAGATGCCAAATCCAACCGCGAGACCGAGGCAATGCTGGGCAAGGCCTCTCCCCTGAACCCCAGGGTTGCTACCCGTTCCAGGTCATCCAGCGATGCAATTTTGCTCGTGGCATGCCGTCGGAGCGACAGGACCAGCTCATCCCTGGGTATGCCTTTACCGTCATCTGACACGCGTATAGCCCGCTTGCCACCCTGTTCCAGCCTCACTTTCACCTGGCGCGCACCCGCATCAAGGCTGTTTTCGACCAACTCCTTCACCACCGAAGACGGCCTCTCCACAACCTCACCGGCAGCTATCTGGTTGATCAGGTGGTCTGGCAGGGGCTTTATGGTCATTTCACGGTCTTGGATTTGAAGGCTGGATTTTATCCGCTGAGGACGCAGAAGACGCAGAAAAGATCATTTTGAATTGGCTCATCCCATGTTGACGTTCTGTGCCGGGAAATACTCAGGCAGTATTCGACATTATCATACGCTGCTTAGCCAAAAATAGAGTTAGGCTTTTGGACTGCAAACGAAATCCAAGATTCCATGTCCTTGACCACACGATCTGTTTTTTAGCCTGACTGGCGTAATGATGGCTTCAAACCCTGGAACATACATCGCTTGTAAGCACTGATATCACAGCCATCACCTGGCACCAGCACATATTTTGCCATTATAAAATTGCTCTTTTCCGCGTCTTCTGCGTCCTCTGCGGATAACAGGTACCAAGTTTGATAAATCTAAGTGGTAGGTATGAGAAGTTCGACGCCCACGCGGATGGTGTCGGTTTTGAGGCCGTTGGCGCGGCGAATACTGTACAGGCTGACCCGGTAACGGCTGGCGATTTCACCCAGCGTGTCGCCGCGCACGACGCGGTGGCGCACGGGCTGGCGGTTGGATGCGATCCAGGTGCCCGGTGGCGGGCTGAGGTAGAAGTAGTCCTGGATACCGTGCGTGATGGATTTCGCGATCTTTTTCTGCCATGCGGAATTTTTCAGACGCTTTTCCTCGGCCGGATTGCTGATGAAACCGGTTTCCACCAGGATCGATGGCACATCTGGAGATTTCAAGACCATGAAATTGGCCCGCTCGACGTGGTTCTTGTGCGTCTTGCCGAGTTCATCCAGAGAGGCGAACACGGTTTCAGCAACCTCGTTGCTGGCCTCCATGGTCGCGCTTTGCGACAGGTCCAGGAGAACGGATGCCAGCATGTCATCCTTGTCATTGAGCGTCACACCACCGACCAGGTCTGAATTGTTTTCACTGGCTGCGATGCGGCGGGCGAATTCACTACTGGCGCCACGCCGCGACAGCACGAATACGGAACTCCCGTTCACCCTGGAATTCTTAAAGGCGTCGGCATGGATTGAGACGAACAGGTCGGCTCGGTGTTTGCGCGCTTTTTCAAAGCGGTCTCGCAGGGGGACGTAATAGTCGCCCGTGCGTATCAGGACGCCGGTCAGTCCCGGCTGAGCATCTACGGATTTTTTTAGCTCCTTTGCGATCGCCAGCACCACGTCTTTTTCATGGGTGCGCTTTTTACCCATTGCGCCGGGATCTTCTCCGCCGTGACCTGCATCGATTGCAATCACAATATCCCGGTCGGGTTTCTGCAGTTCGGAAAATTGCCTGGCGGTGCTTTTGCCGTTGCCTTCAGGATACAGGTCAATCACCAGGCGGTAGCCGTATTGACCGGTGGGGTCGAGCATGAAGCTCTTGACGCTCCTGCCCCCGGAAAGGTCGAGCACGACTCTGAGTGTATTTTTTTCCGGCTGACCGTGGCGGACCTTTAAAATCACACCGGAATGATCCCGGTCGAAATCCAGTTCATCTTCAAGTGTTGATTTCTGCAGATCTATAACCACACGGCTGGGATTATCAAGCGTGAATAACTGGTAATCCGTGCGACCGTTCAGATCGAGTACTGCGCGGGTTTTATCAGGGTCGGTCCAGACGCGAAAGCCATTGATCTCCGCGGCGAATGCCGAAACAGAGAACAGGCCCAGAATTAACGCAATGACAGGACGGAATGTCATTGATCTTATCAACCTCCTATGTCGATGCCGTAATAATGAATTGAAAATCATGAAATTGCAACAGTTTTGTATAAAAAACCGTTAGATAGCCCTTCATACTAGAAACAAGATTTCAAAAGTCTCGCAAGATTTTGTTACTGGCCGCAATACCTGCAGTTGATTTCGCGAAACAAGTGATAGTGTGCGCTTCATTCACCTCATCGAAACTCAATTCCAAATCCGGACGCGGCAAGTGATGAAGCCCTTTTTCAGGCCACTCCACCAACAAGACGGTTTCGGCATCGTAGAGGTCCCGGATGGCCAGGTAGTCCAGCTCTTCCGGGTCCTCGATCCGATACAAATCCAGGTGCAGAATGGCCATGCCGCCAGCCCGGTAGGACTCCAGCAAACCGTAGCTGGGGCTCTTGACATAGCCCCGGTAGCCCAGGGCGCGCAGGAATGCCCGTGCGAAGGTCGTTTTACCTGCCCCGAGATCTCCATTGAGAAATATGACCAGTGGTGTCTGGACATGTTGAACAAATATCGCGGCCAGAGCCGCGACAGCCGCTTCATCAGGAACCGCTCGCACCCAGCTTGCCTTGGTGCTTGTCCCACTGCCTGCCCCGGCGCCTGCAGCGTTCATGCGCAGCCATGAGTCGATGTGTTCATGAGCATCAGCTGAAATTCCGGCTCAGGCCGGATTCAGTACGCTGGGCAAACGGAGAGTGATATCGGATGCCAGCATGCCCCGCTCACCAACCTGGCTGGCCGCCAGGTCACCCGCCAGGGCATGGGCCACCACGCCAGTGGTTGCCGCATCCCACAAGTCCAGCTGTTGGGCGACCATGGCGCCAATAACCCCTGCCAGCACATCGCCTGTACCGGCGGACGCCATTCCCGGATTGCCCAGGGGGCAAATGGCGTAATTGCCTTTTTGATCTGAGACGACCGTCCCACAACCCTTGAGAATAACGATTGCGTCATACCGCTGTGCAATGTGTTGCGCTGCTGATACCCGGTCCTGCTGCACTTCGCTGGCCCGTGCACCCAGCAAGCGCCCCGCTTCTGCCGGGTGTGGTGTGAGTATCCAATTGCCACGAGGTAGCTTGCGCTTGGTTTTTTCGGGAAACAGACGCGCCAGTATGTTCAGACCATCCGCATCCAGAACGATGGGGACATCCGTTTTGATACAGGTCCTGAACAGATCTTCTGACCACGATGTCTGGCCGAGTCCGGTGCCAATCACAATGACATTGACCTGCCTGAGCAGTGTCTGCAATTGCTTTCCATTGCGCACCCCGCGCACCATGAGTTCCGGACAGGTCAGGTTGACCAACGCGGCATGATCGGGGCTGGTCGCCAGGGTGACCTTCCCTGCCCCACTGCGTAAGGCGGCTTCACCGCAAAGGCGCACAGCGCCGCTCATGCTGGTATTGCCACCGATCCCCAGCATCCAGCCGTACGACCCTTTGTGTGAATTCCTGCGTCTGACTGAAAGGTTTTCTTCAATGATGCTTTTGCTCGCCAAAATTCCCGAATCGGGAACTGAATCCCTTACTGAATCGGGCGTTTGGAGGTCTGAAAACTGAACAACGCCAGCGTAGTCCGGGCCGTCTGCCGTGTACAAACCGCGTTTGCGGCCGATAAAAGTAACTGTCAGGTCGGCCTGGCTGGCAATGCCCATGACATTTCCGGTGTCCGCATTCAGGCCGGAAGGAATATCCACCGCAACGATGGCCGCAGGGGAACGGTTCATCATGTCGATGGCTGAGGCATAGTCTCCCCCGGGAGCCCGGTCGAGACCCGTGCCAAGAAGGGCATCCACGAGCAAATCATAAGAATCGAGATCACGCACCGGCCAGGAGTGGATTTCACCACCCGCCTGCCGCCATCGACTGGCCGCGGTGGCAGCATCTCCAGACAGGAAATCGATGGATTTCAGGGCACAGACGTGTACGCTCAGGCCGGCCTCACGCGCCCGTCGCGCAACGATGTAGCCATCACCCCCATTGTTGCCTCCACCACAGAAAATCAACCACTTCGCTGCTTCCGGAAATTTCAGTCTCGCCGACTCGAAAACGCTGCGCCCGGCATGCTCCATCAACTCGATACCCGGTATGCCGTGAGCTTCAATAGCGCTTTGGTCCAGACGCCTGACCTGCTCGGCGGTATACAATCTTCCTGCTGTGACAGTCATGTCTGAATTATAACGATGAAAATCAAAACTGGTAGCTATTCCTCTGATACCGGCACTTCGGCTGCTGCCCGGGCCCTGTCAGCCGGCCAACTGTCCGATTTGGCTACCCAAATCAA
>DAOWGA010000170.1 GCA_030637665.1 Lysobacterales bacterium
GGTCTCACCCATCCAGTCAATGTACTCGAAACGCTCGTGCCCCAGGAAACTGTCACGCACGGAGGCAACGACAGCAGGTGTTAACCGGAGGCTCTGGTAATGTGGCCGCATGATGACCCGGTACCCCGCCTGCAACAGAATATCGATCAGCGCCCTGCCGCAGGTGTTGAAGATCGAGCTGTCTCCCCAGGTGGGTGCGATCAGAACGGTGACCGGATCACCGGCCTGTTTCTGCGGCCGGTATGCCCTGCCCTGTTCGATCACTTCTTCCAGCCGCGGGTGGCCATATTCGAAAAGATGTTTGGCCGGGAGGCCTTTCAATTCCTCGCGCCGGCGGATCTCCGCCACCTGGTGAGAGCCGGTGCAAAACAGGCTGTCGTAATGATCAAAGGAGTTCTCATGATCCACCATGTGGGTGCTTCCCATGCTGTGGAACAGGTACACGTAATGAACCGCTTGAAGCGATCGCTTCAGTTGCAGGTTGTCCAGATCCATCATGGTGAGAACGAACAGGTCGGACTGGTTCACCTGGAAAAATATGGTCAGATACAGTCCTTCCGGGATGAATATTGCGCGGTAATTTTCATGCTGGCGGGAAAGACCCGGATCAGCGGGGTCTGAAGTGACGTAACAGGTCTTGCGCTGTAATTTTTCGTTCAGCTCCGAGATCAGGCCCGAAAACTGGTGCCAGTCCTGGCCTGTTTCCGAAAAGAACACGATATGGCGCCATTCCCGGGGCAGTTTTTTGAACCGCCGCCAGCCCCGCCAGCCAGAAATCAAAGACATGACAGCGGTCCCGGACTCTCAGTCTGAAGAGTCTTGCGGTGAGGTGCCCTGCTTGTTGTCCCGCTTGAATAAGCTCTTGATCTTGTACCAATAGGTCTTTAATGCCAGCGCGATCGAGGCGATAATTCCCACGATAGCGGACACCACCATGCTGCCGGTGCTCGGATCGAGATAAGCAAAAACTACCGGTGAAGCCAGCAACAGCATGATTGCCATGCCGCAAATAAAGAACGTTTTGGGTTGCCTGCCTTTTCTCATCGAGTTCAAATCCGGATTCGTGACAGGGCGGATTTTAGCACTGATCAAGGGGCAAATACCGCATACAAGGCTGCCAGCAGACGCTCCATGTCGTAGTGGGTGATATCGCCCATGGTTGAAATGCGAAACATTTCCGCCGCCAGCTTGTCCTGGCCGGCATAAATTACGAAGCCGCGCTGTTTGAGCCCATCGTGAATGGTCTTGTAACTGCGGTTCGCCGGTAGCCGGTAAGAATACAAAACACAGGAAAATTCAGCCGGGTCCAGCATGGTCTCCACACCGTATCGCTGCAGGGCCCCGGCCACGCGATCGGCCAGCTTACGGTAGCGGGCATGGCGGGCCTGCCAGCCACCCTGCTCCGCCAACTCCTTCATGGCCTGGTCAAGGGCTTGCAAACCGTTTACTGCGGGTGTGAAGGGCGTGGACGCCTGGTCCTGTTTTTCAGACCACAGCGGCAAATGCATGTAGAGGCTGCGCGGCGGCTCTGCTGCCTGTTCAATAGCTGATTTACGGCAAATCACCATGCACAAACCGGGAATCCCGTGCAGACACTTGTTGGCGGTTGCCGCGCCGGCGATGAATGCAGGTGAATCGAAAGGGATCGCTTCCGCGCCAAAACTGGACACCGTGTCGAGCAACAGTCCTGCCCCATGCTCGACGCACAGTTCGGCCAGCCGGCTCACATCGTTCAGGCGACCAGTGGTGGTTTCGTGATGCACCGCCGCTACGTGTGTAAATTGGCCTGTTGCCAGTAATGCGGCGACCCGATCGAAATCAATAGCATCCATCCACTGGTGTTCGACGGCCTGGAACTCGATGCCGTGTATATCCGCAATCCGGCTGATGCGCTCACCGTAAACACCGTTTTCGACGACCAGGAGCCGGGCGTCACGGGGCAGCAATGAAGACAACATCGCCTCCAGTGCGGTCGTGCCTGAACCACCGAGCAGCACCGAAGTCCATTCAGCACGATCACAGGCATAGATATCCAGCAGGCCGGCGCGAACACGGTCCTGCAGGGCAAAAAATTCAGGCTCCCGGTGACACAGGTCGGAATTCACCGCGGCTTTGCGAACCGCCTCACTAAGGCTAACCGGACCGGGATTCAGCAGGATGGGTCTCATGGCAAGAAAGTTTTTTCTCCGGATTATTCAGGGATGTATGGCTTCAAACAGAAGCCCGGTACCACAGCAGCAGCGCGCAACCAGCCATGTAAATCGTGTAAATCAACTCGCCATTGCGAATCAGTGACTGGCGTGGATTCCACTCAGCCTCAGCGTTTGACTGCCATTTCAAACGGGTCGGGAACATGGCCGGTATGTTGCCGCTCCAGGCCCTCCAGTCATCGCCGAATATGTTTTCGAGTTTGTAATCCTCGTAACGAATGGCCGCGGGGTAGTAAAAAAGCAAAAAGAAAGCCACCAGCGCCACCACCATCCAATTGCCGCAGGCCAGTGTAAACCCGGCAAGAATGAGGAAATTCCCGAGGTACAGTGGATGGCGCACCAATGAATATGCCCCGGTTGTTGCCAGTTGCTTGTTTTTGTAGATCACGCCGGCGGCATAAATCCGCCAGGCCTGACCCATAGCTGCAAGTACAAAGCCTGCAATAACACGACTTTCACCCGGCTCTGCGCTAAAAGCGCAGACCAGCACCAGTATGAAACCAAAACCCTGCCGCGAGGCTTCGTGGAACCGCAGGCGGTCGATCAGGCCTGCGAAGCCTGTCCGATTCCCCATTTTCTCGGAACGGTGATTTCCCATGATTTTTCTCCTCACCACAGGCCTTCATCGGGGAAAGCCTATCGCATGTCCGTGACTAGTGCCAGACCAGATGAAATCTGCTGCAACGATGGCTCCGGCTGTACAAATTCCACATTACAAATGGGCCCAGGGAACATCAGCCTCAAGGTGGCGCATCAGCCGCCGCTTCACTTCCACCGGGCTGACATCCGGCCGTGGCAAATTTTCGGGCACGCCTGGCCTCA
>DAOWGA010000295.1 GCA_030637665.1 Lysobacterales bacterium
CGGCTGTTTCGGTGCGCAGAATTCTGGGGCCGAGGCTTGCTGCCTGGACATCGTGCAAGCGCATCAAGGCCAGTTCGGAGTCGCTGAAGCCGCCTTCCGGGCCGACCAGCAGTGCAACTTTATCTTCCAGGCTGATACGGGTCAGCGCGGAATCCGCACCAGGTTCCAGGACCAGGCGTGGCCCGGGTCTGTCAAGGCCAAGCCATTCGCCCAGGCTCAGGGGCTCGTAAACAGCGGGGATGAAGGCACGGCCGCACTGCTCACACGCAGAAATGACCACATTGCGCCAGTGTTCCATGCGCTTGTCCTGCCTGTCAGGCTTGATGCGAACTTCGACCCGCTCTGAAATCAGCGGCTGGAATGCGGCCACGCCGAGTTCAGTTGACTTCTGCAGGGTCTGATCCAATCGTTCGCCGCGGCTCAGGGCCTGTACCAGTGTGATCCTGAGTGGAGACTCGGGCCGGGCAGGCTCACGGCCGAGAATCCGGATAAGCACATCTTTCTTGCCCGGCCTGACTATTTCCGAGGCGTAATCACAACCATCACCATTGAACAAAATGACAGACTGGCCCGGTACGACGCGCAATACCCGGGTCAGGTAATGGGCCGGCGCGCCCTGCAGAAGGATTTCCGCCTCCGGTTCGAGTGACTGATCTGTATGGATTCTGTGTATTCTCAAAAAGCCTTTCCCATCATTTAAGGAACCAATAAACGTTCATGGGCTCACACTTTGCGTCCGGAATTAATCTTAGTCTGCTATGATTGCCCAAGTAAAAGGTAGCTGCAAAGAAATTGTTGAAGCAGGTTTATTCACCGGCTTTTGGGGCAACACTCTGGAGCTGAATATGAAAGCACTGGTAAAAATATTCGTGTTTGCTGGACTCATCCTGCTTGTGGCAGGCGTTCTGGCATGGAAGGCTCCGGCCGCCTGGGTACTGAGCCGGATCAACTGGTCCAGCCAGGACATCCACTACGCCCGAATCACGGGAACACTCTGGCAGGGAGGTGTCGAACAACTCATTTGGGGTGAGTTGATGCTCGGCGATGTCAAGTGGGACTTCCTGACGCTTAACGACCCGACCAAACCTGCAACGACCTGGAGGGTTAACGGCAAAGGTCTGGACTACGAAATGAGTGCCTTTGTCGATTTCGAGGGCCAAAAAGCCAAGGGCATGAGATTCGTCCAGGGTCATATTCCCGCAGCCTGGGTCGACCTGAGCAAAGCGGCGCCTCTTGTATTCCTTGGCGGACGCTTTGACCTGGATCTGGATTACGCGGCGCTTTCCGGCTACACAGGCAGGCTTGCCTCGGGCACGATTCGCTGGAGTGACGCCGGCCTGATCGGGCTGGTCGAAGAATCCCTTGGTTCCGTCATCGTTCAATTGAGGAGCGAAAAGGGTTTTACTATCGCAGACATACAGTCTGAGCAACCGGCCGACATCATGATTTCGGGCGACCTTAGATTCAATGCAGCTCAGTACAGGACAAACCTGGTATTGACGACAACGCCGGAAAAGCAATATGTCGTGCAAGAGCTCGCCCACCTCGGCACTGTTCTTCCGGATGGTTCACTGGAGTTGACCCTGTCGGGGAATATGCCACGATGACCCCATTCCTGGATGTTGCCGTCGTGGCAGCGAAAGCCGCGGCGGAAGACATCATGGGGTATTACCGCGGTGACTTTGAAGTCGAAATCAAGGCGGATCAGACTCCGGTCACCGTGGCAGATCGCAGAGCCGAGGAGATTATTCGGCGAACCCTGCTCGAAGCGTTTCCAGACCATGGTTTTTTCGGTGAGGAAAGCGGCAAGGAACAAGCCGATGCAGAATACCTGTGGCTGGTCGATCCCATCGATGGCACAAAAAGTTTTGTCGGTGGTTATGGCATGTTTTCTACGCAGATTGCCCTGATGCACCGTGGTGAACTGGTACTGGGAGTATCTTCCGCCCCCGCGGCAGGTGAATTGGCCCAGGCCGCACGTGGGGCCGGAGCGCAACTGGATGGTTCACCGCTCCGGGTCAGAAACGTTTCCGCCCTGTCAGACGCTTCCATATCTACTGGAAATTTGCAGTCCCTGGCCGCTTCCGACAGATGGCCCAACCTGGGCAGTGTCCTGGCCCGAGTCAACCGGACACGCGGCTATGGCGATTACTATCACTATCACCGCCTGGCGGCCGGCCAGCTGGATGCGGTCATCGAATCAGATGTCAATATACTGGACATCGCTGCGCTCTATGTCATTGTCACCGAATCTGGCGGCGTATTTACTGATCTGCAGGGCCAGCCGGTGGGCCTGGGCACCACCTCGGTGCTGGCTGCCACACCGGGATTGCATCCGCTGTTGCTGGATATGCTGAATGCCCGACCGGAGACCACATGACCGACGGGAAGGGGGCAGACCGCCCGGCAAAGCAACTCCCCACGATCCTCGACAGCCGCTGGCGGGACCCCAGCGACATGTTCAAAATCCAGGAACTCGACCTCGAGTTTTCCAACGGAGAGCGGCGCACCTACCAGAGAATGAAAACCCATGGCCTGGGCGCAGTCATCATCGTACCGATGAAAGACGACCAGACTGTTTTGTTGGCCAGAGAATATGCCGCCGGGCTTCACCACTACGAAATCGGATTACCCAAGGGCCGCCGGGAAAAAGACGAAACCGTGATGCAGGCGGCGCAACGTGAGATGAAGGAGGAAATCGGCTACGGGGCCAATGAGCTGATCGACCTGGCCAGTCTCAGCCTGGCGCCGGGTTACATGACGCATATAACCCATATCGTTCTGGCTCGCGATCTCTACCCCGAGAAACTCGAAGGTGACGAACCCGAAGAACTTGAAATTGTGCCGTGGCCCATCTCGGACCTCCTCTCGCTCACGGCCCGCGAAGACTGCACCGAAGGACGGACCATAGCCGCTTTGTATATCGCACGCGATTATCTCCAAGCAGAACAATCAAAATGAACGGCCTGAATCTCAAAGATCTCATGCCCGACCTCATTGCCATCGCTCAGCGCGCAGGTGAAGCCATTCTTGAAGTCTACCAGCAGGATTTTTCCGTTACGCACAAGGCGGATGATTCACCTCTGACCCAGGCTGACCTGGCCAGTCATGTTCTTATTCGCGATGAACTTGCCGCGCTGACGCCGGAGATTCCGCTCCTGTCCGAGGAATCAACCGGTATTGACTTTCAAACCCGTTCAGGCTGGCATCAGTACTGGCTGATTGATCCGCTGGATGGAACCAGGGAATTCGTCAACCGGAACGGGGAATTCACGGTAAATATTGCACTGATCCGGAACCACGAGCCTGTTTGCGGGGTCGTTTACGTCCCGGTCAGTGGCGTATGCTACACCGGCATCACCGAATACGGCGCCATGCGTCATACACCCGGCCAGGCCCCGGTGCAGATCAGTGTTCGCCGCCCCTGCGCCGATCCGATCGTCGTAGTAGGAAGCCGCTCACACGCCAATCCAGCGCTGCAGCAACACCTGGCCGCTATAGGGGACTACGAACTGGTGAGCATGGGAAGCTCTCTGAAGTTTTGCCTGCTGGCCGAAGGAAAAGCCGACTTCTACCCCCGCCTCGGCCCCACCTCCGAATGGGACACCGCAGCCGCTCACGCCGTTGTCAATGCAGCCGGCGGCCGCATCATCAAGCTGAACGGCGAACCCCTCGAATACAATCGCAAGGAGTCCCTCCTAAACCCCGAATTCCTGGTCATCGCCGACCCGGACCGTGACTGGCTCACGCCTTTTCGCGATTTTTGAACTCGTGTTTTTAGCCGTTTGATCCGTCGCCATGGCGTGATACACGAACAGGCGGGGCAGGTAGAAAAGGCCGGCAAACCAGGTGACTACAAAAATGAGGTGAAATGCCTTCAGCCACTGCATGAGAACAGTCCTTGATTAAAAATAATGGCAATAATTGAAAATAATGGCAATAAAGAGACTTTAACCCTTGACGGAGTCAGTCATGAAAAGGTATAAACTGCACCAGTTCTGGGGTCTTGCCCATAATTACAATAACAGAACAAATAATAATGATAAAAAGTTACAGGGACTAAGCGGCTTCGGCCGCTTTTTTGTCGTTGTGGGGCGCCAATCTTCCTTGCTGGATGAACTGGCCTCATAATTCGATACACTACATTAGGACCTGTTAACAGGCCCAGACACCATGGAGGCCCGGTC
>DAOWGA010000150.1 GCA_030637665.1 Lysobacterales bacterium
CGACCACGAACCTCGAGCAGCTGTCGGGACGTCTGGAAGAGATCCGCGCACAAGGGGGGTCGGCATCGGAGGCCCGGCTGGAGCGGGCGGCAAGCTTGCCCGCGCCTGAAGGATTGCTCGACGATCTTCTTGAGATCAGCCGGGATAAAGCGCCAGCAGCAGCTCCTGTGTCACGTTGGCAGACCATGGGCTGGCGGCCCATGGCGCTGGCCGCCGGCATTCTCATCGCGGTTGGCGCCGCCGGGATTTCCTGGAATATGAACAGGGGTTGGGATTCTGTTGATCAATACCTGGCCGAACATTATCACCACGACGGCGACGCCCTGGTTGCAAAGTCAGGAAAACAACCCGTTGGCGATGTGCAGGCGATTTTCTCCACGTTCTCGGTCGAGGCCGCTCCCGAGCTGGCCCGGATCATCAGCGTGATCAAGTACTGCCCTACCCCCGATGGCAAGGGCATTCACATGGTGCTGAATACGGAAGAGGGCCTGGTCACGCTTATCTATATGCCAGAAACTGATGTAAATGACCGCGAAACCCTTGAGTTCGGCGGCATGAAGGCCCTGCTTGTGGGCCTTGAAAAAGGTTCCGCCGCCATCATCGGTACCGGTTCCCAGAGCATTTCCGAACTTTATTCTTTTGTGCACGAATCTATCGTTCCTGCGGTTAACAAGGCCTGAGTCACTTATCTATTCCATTCAGCTCGTGTGCTGACCAGAAAATCTGCTATCTTTCGGGTCATGATCAGACAAATGACCCAAACCGCACGAATTCTGTGGATTTCCATTCCTTCCGCACTGTTATTGATCTGCGCCGTGATGATGTTCTGGCTGAATCATGAGCCGGCCCTTTTCAATCCCATCCAGCAGGCAACCGTGCATGCCCAGGAACACGGGCAGCAGGTTGTCACCGGCTATACGACAACGGCAACCCTGATTGAGACAGTGAACGTGATGCTGAACAAGCGCGGTGGTTACCTGTCCAACGACATCCTGCCGCCCTGGGTGTTCCTGGATAATGTTCCCAACTGGGAGTTTGGCGTGCTGACGCAGGTGCGGGACCTCTCGCGCGCCATGAGAAACGATTTCAGCCGCTCGCAAACCCAGTCAACCGAGGACCCGGACCTGGCCGAGGCGGAGCCCATGTTTCATTACGACAGTGAGCGATGGTTTCCGCCGGACACCGAAGGCCGCTACCGCAAAGCCTCGAAATCACTGGAGAAGTACCTGACGCGATTGTCCTCACCCGGTGCGCCGGATGCCCAGTTCTATGCCCGTGCCGACAACCTTACCGATTGGCTGGCGATAGTGGGAAAACGCCTGGGTTCGCTATCACAGCGGCTCTCGGCCAGTGTCGGGCAGGTGCGGCTCAACACGGACCTGTCCGGTGACACAGGGGCCCGCCAATCCACCGATTCCCCCGACGTGGTGATGGTGAAAACCCCCTGGACCCAGATCGACGACGTTTTTTATGAAACCCGCGGCACCGCCTGGGCCCTGGTGCACTTCCTGCATGCCATGGAAGTGGATTTTGAAGATGTGCTGCGCAAAAAAAATGCGCTGATCAGTTTCCGCCAGATTATCCGTGAGCTCGAATCCACCCAGGATCCTTTGCATAGCCCGATGGTGCTCAATGGAAGCCAGTTTGGCCTGTTTGCCAACCATTCACTGGTGATGGCCAATTACATTTCGCGCGCTAACGCGGCCATTATCGATTTACGTAATTTACTGCAGGAAGGATGAGGTAAAAGGCATGCGAATCAATGTTCAGTGCGCTCTGTTATTGCTCACTTTGATTTGCCTGTCCGCCTGCGCCACCGATTCCATTGAGGACCGGCGTTTTGGTCAGCAAGTCGTGTGCCATGACGGTGATGAGACCATGGCAGTGTCAAACGCGGACAGTTTCGGCCACCTTGGCCACGGTGACACGGCCGGCCCCTGCCCGCAAAAGGATTGATCAGCGACGCGCCCGCGATGAACGAACACTATATTCACCAACACCACCTGCCCTATGCCCATTGTCTGGATCTGCGCGAAATCAGCACCATAGATCTGGTAGTCATTCATTGCACTGAGCTTCCTGACCTGGCAACAGCACGCAGCTACGGCGAACGGGTTCTCTATCCTGCGACCGGCACCGGGAATTCGGGACACTATTACATAGACCGGGATGGCCTGATCGAACAGTGGGTGCCGCCGGATCGCATAGCACACCACGTGCGCGGGTTTAACGAACACAGTATCGGAATTGAACTGGTCAATCTCGGTCGCTACCCCAACTGGCTCGACACCGATACCCAGGAAATGACCGAGCCCTATCCGCAGGAGCAACTGGACAGCTTGCTCGGCCTGCTGCACTTCCTGAGCGCCGCCCATCCCGGGCTTCAGTGGATCACCGGTCACGACCTGTTGGATACAAAAATGGTGCCGGCCTCGGACCAGCCTGCTGAATGGGTATACCGCAAACGCGACCCCGGTCCACTTTTCCCCTGGGACGAGGTTCTGGATACGCTGCGCCTGATGCCCTATCTTTGACCGGTATCTATGGCGACAACACGCCCCCGGTAAATCATCACAACCCGCTCCAGGCTTCGCGAGCCCTTCTTGTAGTGCCACCGCTCCACGCGAACTTTCTTTTGTCCGTCTGGAAGGCGGACCTTCTCATAGCCGCTGTCCTTGCTGCGTGGTTTTCCACAATTTTGCAAGACGGCGCTGCTGGGATCCCCCGAGTGGACGACCTTTCTTCCACATCTGAAACTGTCGGCCTCTGCCATCACAGGTAAAGCACTAATTAAAACGATTATCCAAAACATGAAAAATATCTTCCCTGACCGTGGAAACACCTTGCCGAAGGCTGTTGCAAATGAGTTGATTTCCATCCCGGAAGCGTAGCAGTATTTTTTTGTATCCAGGGTCGGACAATCAACCGGATCTTTGCAGGAAATTGTCTCGTTAACGTCCTGATACGAACTTATTATCTGTCATAAATATTGGTCGTTGCCCACACCGTATAGGTGGCAAAGCGTTTACTCGCGGGTCGCTATCAGCACCGCCCGCA
>DAOWGA010000033.1 GCA_030637665.1 Lysobacterales bacterium
ACGCTGACATGATGCTTGTCAGCTGTCTTACATTCTTGATTGACAGACCCATGCCAAAACCCATCTGACGGGCCTGGTAGGCTTGGAAGCCAGCGGTATTATCAACATTGATCGTGACAATTTTTTCCGGCTCGGTTGCTGCGACTTGTTCAATATCTACACCACCGGCAGCAGAGCCCATAAACGTCACACAACGGTTGACACGATCGATCAGCGCGGAAAGATATAACTCGCTCTCTATATCCGAGGCCTCAGCAATCATTACTGTATCAACTGGCAGCGCCAGCCCTCCGGTCTGGTATGTGCTGATTTTCATGCTCAGCATGCGCTCTGTTTCCACACGGACTTCTTCCAGACTGTGCACCAGTTTGACACCGCCTGCCTTACCTCGCCCGCCGGCATGGACCTGGGCCTTGACTACCCACATGTCGCCTCCCAACTCACGGGCGGCTTCAACCGCTGCCAGGGGTGTAGCAGCCACCAGGCCGGCAGGTACGGGAATTCCGTATTGGGCGAACAGATCTTTCGCCTGATATTCATGAAAGTTCATGCTTTCTCCTCGAGGATAGATTCAGATTTCAGTCAAGTGCAAGAGTTGGAAATTTTCGCCCTGGCGATTGTGCTATTTTCTCCTGAAACCATTATTAAATCAAAGCCCAATCGTGTGGATGTTATACTCTTCCCGCCAGCGATAATCGAGCTTAACAGCAAAGGGAAAGGGATTTATTCCCCACATCGATTAAATGAACAAACCGGAAGATTATAGTTCCTACCCCTTGTCAGCTTCGCTGACGCGCAGAATCGTCAACTACCTGAATATTTACCGCATGGTCATCGCCATGCTCCTGGGTATAGCACACTTTGGCGATCTGATGAGCAGCAGTGAATCGGCCGCCGGTCCGACCCTGGCCAACGCCGCCCTGATCTCTTATCTGCTGTTTGCCTCCTATCACCTGTTCAGCGCACGGCGCAAAGACACCAATTTCTACCGCTTGGCGACCTACTCACTGATGACGGATATCGTTTTTCTGTCCCTGTTGGCGCTCTCACTCGGAAGTTTGGAAGGTGGCGTGGGTATCCTGCTGGTGTTTACCAGCGCCATAGCGGCTGTTCTGCTGCCTCTGCGAATTGCATTGTTCCTGGCGTCCCTGGCCAGCCTGTCGATGATCGGGGCCGCATTCTGGATTCCAGATCCACAAATCGGCACAACCGAAGCCGTGTTAAGAGCGGGCTTGTATGGCATCACCGCGATGGTATCCGCAGTAATGACCCACCAGCTGGCCTACTGGGCCAGGGACTACCGTTTGATCGCGGAAAAACATCGCGCAACCGTGTCAGAACTGGAGCAGGTGAACGAACTCATTATCCGGCGCATGCGCACCGGGGTCATTGCGGTCGACCACGATGACCAGATCCGCGTGATGAACGAATCCGCCTGGTTCCTGATGGGCAGCCCCCCGGTTCGGCAGCGCACCCTGAAATCACTTTCACCCCGGCTGGTAAAGGCATTGACGAATTGGAAAAAGGAACCTTTTACCGATCAAAAGCCGGTGCTGCTGGAGCCCAGCCAGGCCCAGATACTGCCGAATTTCGTGGCGCTGCCCGGTGATCCTGAATTCGGCGCGCTGATTTTTCTTACCGATAACAACGTGGTGGCGCGCCGGGCGGTGGAACTGTCGGTCAACTCTCTGGCCAAGCTGTCCGGCAGCATTGCCCACGAAATCCGCAATCCGCTGGCGGCGCTCAATCATGCATCCCAATTACTGGAAGAATCGCCCCAGATCCGCCTGGCCGAAATGCGCCTGATCAACATCATCCAAAACCATGCGAAACGGATGAACGGCATCGTCGAGAATATTCTTCAGTTGTCCCGCAGGGAACAATCACGACCGGAAGTAGTGCCCCTGCATGCTTTCCTGCCTGAATTCGCCAGTGAATTCCGCGCTTCCCAGGTTAGCCGGGAATTGGTTTTCGAGTCAGCCATGGCGGAGGGCGAGACCCTGATCCTGTTCGACAAGAGCCAATTGAGCCAATGCCTGTGGAAGTTGCTCGATAATGCAGTGGATCACGCCAGCAAGGACAATTCCATTCCACAGATCCGGCTGGCTCTGACCCGGGATGAGGCGTCCGGATACTGCGTCATCACGGTCGCTGATAACGGACCCGGAATCAACAAAACGCAGCTGAGCAAGATATTCGAGCCCTTCTTTACGACGCGTAAAGAAGGCTCGGGCCTGGGTTTATACATCGCAAAGCAACTTTGTGAAGCAAACCAGGCTGAAATTACGGTAGACTCCGAACCTGGGCAAGGTGCTTTTTTCCACATTCGCCTGGCTCTGGCACGTGGAAATCCACAACAGGCACCAGACATTATATAAATATGTGTACTAAATGATGGTACAGGGAACAGCATGATTGAGAAGGCGCAACGGGTTTTGGTTATTGATGACGAGCCCGACATCCGGGAATTACTCGACCTGACACTCAGCCGCATGGGGCTGGATGTAACCACCGCCGAAGACCTGACAGAGGCCAGGCAGGTGCTGCAGGATGAAAGTTTCAGTTTCTGTCTGACCGACATGCGCCTGCCCGACGGAAACGGCCTGGATCTCGTTGAAGAGATCGCCGAACAGTTCCCCAATCTGCCCACCGCGGTCATCACGGCACACGGTAAAATCGAGGATGCCGTTCACGCATTGAAAATGGGCGCCTTTGATTTTGTTTCCAAACCGGTGGACCTGACCGTATTGCGTAAACTGGTCAATACAGCGCTCAAATTGCGCAGTGAAGAGCCCGGTGCGCAGGCGCCCGCAGACCAGATCGAGAGCAAACTGCCAAGTACTGCTCTGGACAAACTGACCGGAAACTCAGAGGCAATCCGGCAATGCAAGGCCATGATCGCCAAATTGGCGAGAAGCCAGGCGCCGGTGTTGGTCAGCGGAGATTCCGGCTCCGGAAAGGAACTTGCAGCTCACCTTATTCATGACCTCGGCCCCCGGTGCGATGGGCCGTTTATCCCGGTGAATTGCGGCGCTATTCCCACGGAGTTAATGGAAAGCGAGTTCTTCGGCCACAAGAAGGGTAGCTTTACAGGAGCGGCGGCAGATAACGACGGCCTGTTCCAGGCGGCGTGTTTCTGAAACGGTGATGGGCTTTCCGTTGCACCAGGCCGGCTTCCCGATGCGGGCGGTGTAGCGCTCGTAAAGCACCGGGGCGTATACAACGCCGGCCACTGGCTTGCCCTCTTACCGTACC
>DAOWGA010000129.1 GCA_030637665.1 Lysobacterales bacterium
GCGTACGTTGAGCGGAATTTCGGGGTGGCCGTCGTAGACGCCCAGGCTGGACTTACCGCCCAGCACACCTTGCGCCATGGGTTCGATATTCATACCCAGAACGTTGGGGATGATCATCAGATCGCGATCCGGTATGAAACGATGGGCCAATGCCCAATCCCGTTCCAGTGAATTGCGGATGTCAATGTCATCATCGTAGACAAAAACGTGTTTGCAGAATCCGGCCAGTGCGGTATAAGCGCGCATCATCGCCATCTTGGGTTCTCCGATGCGGGCCTTTTTCATCGCCACGTGCACGGTGAAGCCGCAACCGGCAGCCGGGTCGACGAATACATCAGTAACGTTGGGCATGATCTCTTTAAGCTGAAGGAAACAGCGCACAGAACGGAAGAATGCCGCGATTGAGTTGCACTCGTTCAATGGCAGTCCGATATGCACGTGCTGATACATCGGGTTTTTACGCATGGTGATGCCGGTGATGTCGAAGATCGGCCGGCGACGGGGCACATCGTAAAACCCGTTGAAAGAGGCGAACTGTCCCTGGGTGGCCCAGTTGAAGGGCTTTAATACACCTTCGACCACGATTTCCGCGTTTGCCGGCACATCTACATCGATGGTACGGCATTTAACGATTTCCACCGGCTCCGATTTGAGGCCGCCGATGAATGCGAAGTCGTTGTTCTCATGGGGCAAGGCGGAATTGGCTCCCGCCAGGATGAATTCCGGTGTAACGCCGAAGACAATTGCCATGGGGAAAGGGCGGGCTTTGTCGTAATCCCAACTCGATGGGGGATCATCGATTTTTGCATCCCAGTGCTCTTCTATGCTCTTGGCGTCACCCGTGCCGCGAAATATCCACACCGAACCCGAATTGCGGGAGGTGATTTCAAAGCGGTGAAAGGACAGGTTGTGGGCGCCTTCCCTGGGCTTGGAAATGCACAGGCTGGTCATGTAGCGGCCCTCGGTGAAATTCGGAGCGCCTTTGCCATCCTGTGGGTTGAGCCGCAGCACCGGGAGGATACCGAGGTCCACATCATCGCCTTCCAGCACCACCTGCTGGCAAAGCGCATTGTCCTGATCCACGCGTTTCGGTGGCACGCCTCCGGATTTCAGCACCTGCATCATTCGCTGGGCGCAGTTGAGCAGGGCATTGTCTTCTGGCACGCCGAAGGCCTCCGCTATGCGCCGGTAGGTATGCCCCACCGTGTTGGCGAGAACAGGGATGTCGAAGCCATTGGGTTTTTCGAACAGGATCGGGGAAGTGATGCCTGCGTAATCAGCACGTGCAATAAACGCGCCCATTTCGTCCAGTGTATCGACACCCACGGGAACACGGAACAATTCTCCGCGATTTTCCAGCTTGTCAAGAAACGCCCGTAGATCGTATTCCGCCATGATTTTTCTCTTAGCTGTTGAGTCAAATTGATTTGAAATAGAAAATTTCTATATTGAAATATTAGACTTTATACGGGGTGGAAGCAACCACAAAGAGCCTCCAGCGAGAGCCCGCCCTGCTTGAGTATCTCCATCAGGCTGCTAACTGACCTGCGTCTGGTTGTCGGTCTGACAGGTAGCGTGCAGAAAACAGGTCTGCTCACCCATCTGCACCAGTTTCCGGATCGCATTATCGGGTTCATCAGAATCGACAAAGGTGTGCGTATCCGGCGGGGTTGCGCTGACTTCCGACCCATTTGCCATGCTGCCGGGCAGGCTGAACGCCATGTCCTGGACTACGCGATAGCCGGCCAGTTGTTGTTTGACGATATGTGCGTAGCGGCCCATCTGGGTCAAGTAACAAAACGCGATACCGGCTGAGAGGTAGGCGAGTCCGCTGGGCGCCCTCTCCTGGCCTCCGGCCAGAGCGGAGTCATCACTGAGAAAATGAAAAACACCGCCAATCGGTTTGAATAACTGCACCTTGATGGACTTGAGACCATCCTGACGCAGGGTGGCGGTGGCGCGCACATGCAGCAATCGTTTCTGCTTTGCATAAAGGCTCGATCCAGCCCCGCCTTCCACGCCGAACACCGTGTCGGCGGCAAGGAGCTTCTCGATGCCACCGGCGGCGTAGGTCGAGGCCTCGCCGGGTACGGCCCGGTCGAATAACACCTCCGGGTCGGCGGGCCGGGCCGACACGGAAGGTTCAACGCCTGTTACGTCCAGCGGCACGCCGTTCCTGGTCAATGAAAAGGCGCCCCGTTGAGAGCCCCTCAATATGGCATTCCCCGGGGAGCCGGCTACTGCGGTTTTCAGCAACTTCGTAATCTGTTTTCGCGACGTGTCGGATACTGCGGTGCAGGTCAGATGAACAGGCAGTGAACTCGCTTTCATATTGCCGCGCAGCGCCGATCCCTCCATGCCATAGTAGTTGTCCTGGACCAACTCCACGGAATCAAGTTGGATGTCCTTCAGCCTGGCCAGGGCCAACAACTCCGACAGATAGGAAGCAGCCAGTCCGGCGGTGAAGAACGCCAGCGGAAAGGGCGCGAGGTCGGTGCCATTCAGATAGGGCCCTTCGTCGCACACCATGTGCCAGACAGTGCCCGTGGGGCCGTATTGCACACAGGCTTCCTTTTGCATGCCGACCAGGGCGCGGGCGCTGACCCGGATGTCGATCTGGTTGCCGCCGGCGTTCAGTTGGCCGGAAAATACACTGGTGTCGCCGACCCGGTAGAGCAGGGGGAACTCGCTGGTCTCAATTGATTTCATCGCTAATCCATATTTTGCAAAAACTGTACCGAGTGGTACAGTAAATATTACGAGAGCCGGTGATGGTTGTCAATGATCTTTCAAACGAAGCAGATCTTATGGCGTACCGAGCAAGGATTTGAGCAGGCGGAAGCTGACCAGGGCGAGGCCGAGGAAGATGATGAAGAAGATAACCTGGCGCTGTTTCAGGGCTCCGCCGCGGCGTTTTTCGATCTGGCGGACCAGCCAGTCGGCGATGAGGTAGATGACAATGGCGTTGAGGGTGAAGAGGAAGAGATCTGTCATGTGCTTTCCATCGGCGGCTGTTAATTGGTCCGCACATAGTACCCGGATTGGCTGCCGGTATATTGTTTCCGGTCAAACAGACGGCTGTTTTTTGCCGCGGATGGACTTGTAACAAACGATCAGGAAGAGCAGCCCTCCGATGACCGATATCAGTCCGCCCAGGCCCATCAGGCCCATGCCGGCGACCTCACCCAGGCGGTCCACACCCTGGGCCAGGCCGGCCGTTTTGCGTTGAACACCGTAACCTCCCGACCAGGCCAGGCCGATGATGTGCAGCAACTGGCC
>DAOWGA010000121.1 GCA_030637665.1 Lysobacterales bacterium
CCTGTATCTTGTTAAAGAACAATTCAACTGATTGCATTTCGCGATCAGTCTCGCACAACAACAAAGATGCTGGACGAGCCGCCTATTATACATTGGGATCAAAAACCCCGTCAATATAAACCGGACACTAATTCAGAATTGCTTCCCGGTTGGTGGCGGTCGCCGGGCTGACGGATCAGCCAGGCAGGAGGCGCATTATAGGGCGTGAGACTTGTGCGTCAAGCACTAAATCAACTTTTCATGAAAATAGTTTTAATCCAGCTCTGACGGTTGTCCGGGCGGCGCCAATTCCTGTTCCATGCGCCGGCGAATCCGATCCAGTTGCAGGTCGCCGCAAGCCCCCGGGGATGTGCGTTGCGAGAGGCTGGCCGCAACGTCCAGCGCCTCAATCAGATCCAACTCGCTCTTGGCAGCGAGGTAGGCAGTGCGGAACGGCACACCCGCAACGGCATGCTCCAGCGCCAGGTCGGTGGCGAACATTTCTCTCGATATGGCATCCAGCATCTTGTGCTGCTTGAACTCCAGGCCTCTGACCAGAGCGGGTACAATGGCCAGCGCCTGCAGTGAGGCCCGCATGCCACGGATCAACGGCGCCTTGGTCAGCTGCAGGTCGCGCTGATATCCGGACGGCAGCGACAACGTTGCCTGGATTTCCGAGATGGCCGCCTCGGGTGTTGCAGCCCGGCCGCGCAACAGCTCGACCACGTCCGGGTTCGACTTGTTGGGCATGATCGAGGAGCCTGTCGTGTACTGGTCGGGCAAGCTGACGAAATCGAACTCACTGGTCGTAAACAGGCTCAGGTCCCAGGCGAGCCTCCTGACGTCTTGCATGGAGTGCAGGGCAGCCTGTAATGCCATCATTTCGAACTTACCCCTGCTGTTTTGAGTGTACATCGGGTTCACCTGGATCCGACTGAAACCCAGCTCAGCTGCCACACCGTCCCGGTCGAGAGGCAGGTTCACACCATAGCCGGCTGCGGTACCCAGCGGGCTGCAGTCGATCAATTCCAGCACGCCGCCGGTAAAGGCCAGGTTATCGGTGAATGCTTCGGCAAAACCACCCATCCACAAACCTATGCTGGAAGGGACGGCCCGCTGCAGGTGTGTATAGCCCGGCATCGGAACATCTGCATGGCGCTCGGCCTGGCTGAGGCAGGCGTGCGCAATACGGCCATTCAGTGCATGCAGGCGATACAGGCAATCCTTCAGAAACAAACGTGTTGCCACTGCTACCTGGTCGTTGCGGCTGCGCCCGGTGTGCACCTTGGCGCCCAATTCTCCGGCCCGATCTGTCAGAAAAACTTCAATGGCTGAATGCCCGTCTTCAAAGCGCTCATCCAGCTTGAAACGACCAGCTTCGAATTCCTGCAACAATTCGTCCAGCAGCAAGCACAGCGTGCTGCTTTCGTCACTGTCGAGGATGTCGATGCGCTCCAGGCCCCGCACATGAGCAGCTGTCGCGCGTATATCAAAAGCAAACAGTTCGCGATCAAGGATCACATCCTCGCCCGCCATGAATTCCATGATGGTCTTGTCGACCTGCTCGTCAGAATCCGACTGCCAGAGAAACTTGTTCATGCCCGTTTTCCTCGATTGTTTTTCAGGCCTGTCATCGCATCCAGCCCGAACGCCAGGTTCAGGTTCTGCACGGCCTGGGTTGCCGCCCCTTTCAACAGATTGTCCAGAACACTGACCAGGGCAATTCGATGGGGATTGACTTCGCTCACTGAGAACCCTCCCAGGATCAAATGGTGACTGCCGCGAACCTCCGCCACTTCCGGAATATCGGCCTGAACGTCAACCAGCGGGCTACCGCCATAGAACTCACAATAGCGCCTGAGCAGTTCATCTTCCGTTTGCGCAGTTCCCAGTTCCGCCGCAACGGTCAAACTGATACCGCGGAAAAATGGCGCTACATGGGGAAGAAATCGCAGATCCCGTCCGATGTGATGGGCGATTTCTTTCTCGTGTACATGATCAGTCAAGGTATAAGGGATCAGATTATCTTTGAGAGCTTCCGGGTCATTTTTCCTTGACGGTGTTTTGCCGGCGCCGCTGTAGCCGGACACGCCAAAAACTACCGGAGTGCCCACGAGTTGCTCGAGTACAGGAGCCAGGGCCAGTTGTGCACCGGTGGCATAACAGCCGGGATTGGCAATCCTCGTTGCGCCGCTCAGCAAATCGGAGAATCGCTCGGGCTGCCCATAGGCCCAGGATGGATCAAAGCGATGATCGGCACTGAGATCCACGACAACGGTATCCGGCCTTGATTCGTCCAGGGCGTTGACATAGCCGGACGCAAAACCATTGGGTAACGCCAGCACACAGGCATCCGCCGGGAATTGCTCCAGTGTGACGGGCCGTATCTCCGAGAAAAGGAGTTCACAACCTTCCATGTCATCCACGTGTGCCTTGACCGGATGGCCTGCCACACTGCTTGAGCCCACGGCGACAATCTCGAACTCCGGATGTTTCCACAGCAAGGGCAGTAACTCCGCCCCCGTATGGCCGCGTGCGCCAATCACGACGACACTAATCACTTCCCTTCTCCAGCCAGCTTTCTTCTCGAGAAAGGCAGTCTTCCTTGCATCGCCGCAACTGCTCGAAATCGTGGATACCGACACTGAACGCCACCCACTTGTCCTGTGTAAAACTGGCCTCAGCCTGGTCAAAATACCAGGGCGTTATGGGATTGCTGGTTTGTGAGCGCCAGTACAGCGACGGGCAACGATGCACCAGCGCCTGCCACACGGCAGCACCCAGCCCCGCACCCTGCGCTTCCGGAGTGACTGCGAACTTGTCCAGGTATGGAACACCATCCACACCCCTGAGGACTATAGCCATGGCGCCATAGGATTCGCTGCACAGGATGCACTCCAGGTCCAGCTTGTCGAAATACCCCTCCCGCAGCTTGCGTCCAAAACTCTGTTCCAGCAAAGCCGTTGCCTTTTGCCTGAAGTCTGGGCCAGGTTCTTTGTGCTCGATGATCTGCTCACCCACTCGGATCAGTGTTCCTGCCCCGCGGTGAGTGAATAACTCCCGCGCCAGGTTAGCCACCGATGTGATTGAAACCGATGCACTCTCGGGCAGACCGGTGAGTAGCTGGCTGATCTGTTCCAGCTTGAGCTGCATGCCGGAATGCACCCACTCCTGTTCCATCAGGTACTCGTAATCGGTGCGCAGACTGATCGCCGAAATGATTCGCCCCGATTCGTCGAGCAAACCGCCGGTTCCGGTCAGGAAAATAATCTTGTGTGGCTTGACCTTCCAGATCAATTCCCGGGCCGCCACATCGGCATTGATGTTCATTACCTGTCCGGTTGAGCTTTCACCAAGGCAGGCGACCACCGGTAGCATGCCGCGGTGAGCGACATCGCGGACCGCTTCGAGGTCTACATGATGTATATCCCCGACCAGGCCCAGCTCATCACGGTCAAGATAATCACAGACGAATACGCCATGCTGTATACCTTGCGCCCGCACACCCTGGTCTTCCAGGGCGCTGACCAGCCTGCGGTTTGCGCGGTAGATAACAGGCCTCGCCACTTCCATGACGTCGGGTGTCGTAACCCTGAGCCCCCTGCGTTTCTCGGTCTGGATTGATGCGTCCTGCAGGGCGACATCGAGTTGTGGGCCGGCGCCGTGAAGAATGATCGGCATCAGGCCCAGGTTGCGCAGGAATGCCAATGCCGCAGCCAGCGGCTCCAACTGCTCCTCGAGTACGGCGCCGCCGACCTTGATGACCGCAAACTGCAACTCGCCATCGCTGCTGTACTGATTCAGGTAGTAGCGGGCTTCCCGGCTGGCGCCCAACTGACTGAGTACCTGGTTAACGACGCTTCGAATTTCAGCCATTGTGCTTTACCACCTTGCTGTAGAGTTCATGAGCTGTCGACAATTGATCCAACTCTACCCATTCATCTGCCACATGGGCCTGGCTGATGTGCCCGGGACCCAGAACGATGGCGGCCAGGCCTGCCTGAGAAAACAGGGCCGCTTCGGTCCAGAAATCCACCGGATCACAGGTGCCGAGTCCGTTCTGGCTGCAAAATGCTCTTGCCGTGTCATCACTCCGTCCGGAAGCAGGTAAAGGATCGCCGGAAAAAGGTACTTCCCAATCCGTGGCAGATCCATCCACGTCGCAGGCCTGGATTTCGTGGAGAAATTCCTCGTTGGAGTCGCCGGGCCGCAGGCGGGCGCTCCAGTGCACGAAGGCACTGCCGGCAATCACGTTGCTCTTGGTTCCACCGTCGACAATCCCTATGTTGATACAACTGCCGGGATCGGTCTCCGATTGCTTTTTCCGCTGCGCAATCCGCAGGGCCGCGGCTGCCCAGCGCGCCATCTGGTGATTGGCGTTCTCATTGAGTGCCCTGGCTTCCGAGGAATGCCCGGGTACGCCGTGAAAACGGGTTTTCACTGACAGGAAACCGCGGTGTCCGAGCACAGCTTTGCAGGATGTGGGTTCAGCCACGATGACCTGTTCATAACGATCCGCTTCGCCGCTGCCAATGAATTTGTCCACGCAGCACCCACCGGCGCCTTCCTCGTCTGAAGTGAACAGCAAGGCAAGATTTTCCGCACCCTGTTCCGCGATATTGAGTAACACGGCCGCCGCTCCTTTTATATCACAGCTGCCACGGCCGTATGCCCGGCTGTCTTTCACCAACAGGTCGAGCGGATCATGGGTCCAACCCTCCCCGTTAGGCACCGTGTCGAGGTGAACATTGAACAGAACATGGGGGTTACCACGAACTGCATACCAGGAAACGTGCCCCTCACCATGGTCCCATGTCCGGGTCTGAAAGCCGCTTCCAACAAGACCTTCACACAGCCGGAAAACCGAGGAGTCACCGTCAATCAGCCTTGGCGGGTTCTGCGTGTCGCAGGCCACCAGGGCTTCGAGATTTTCCAGTATCCGGGTCAGGCTCATTGGTCCTTACCTTGCGGTCACGATATCGTGTTCTTTCATTTCAACCCCCGGCGTGATTTTTCGGCCAGCGTTGTGCTCTGGCCCAGCAACTTGATGAAACCCAC
>DAOWGA010000091.1 GCA_030637665.1 Lysobacterales bacterium
CGGACTGTCTCAGTGACAACGTGACCCTGTCCACCATGCACGGCTGCCCACCCGGTGAGATTGAATGCATTTGTCATTACCTCATGCAGGAGCGGGGCCTGCACACTTTCGTCAAGTGCAACCCCACCCTGTTGGGCCCGGAGCGTGTCCGGACCATCCTCAATGACGACCTGAACTACACGGACGTGATTGTGCCGGACTCAGCTTTCGGACATGACCTCAAGTACAGCGATGCCCTACCGCTGCTGAACAATCTGCGTGCAACTGCCCGGGATTGCGGACTGGAATTCGGCGTGAAACTGAGCAACACGCTCGAAGTGGAGAACTTCAGGCCGGTATTCCAAAAAAAAGAAAAAATGATGTATCTCTCCGGGCGCCCCCTGCATGCGATCACGGTCAGCCTTGCCCGGATGCTGACTGAGGATTTTGCCGGTGATCTGTCCATGTCTTTTTCAGCCGGGGCAGATTGTTTCAATGCCCCTGCCCTGCTGGGCGCCGGAATGCAGACCATCACGGTGTGTTCAGATTTGTTGAAAACCGGGGGCTACCTGCGTCTGCTTCAGTATCTTGAGTCCACCAGGAACGCGTTCGAAGGTACCGGGGCGTCCACTATTGATGAATTCATTCTGAATGCGGCAGGTTCTGATGCCATTCCAGGAGATGTAAAGGCGGCTGCCCGTGCAAACCTGAACTACTATGCTTCACGCACAGTTCGGGACCGGATGCTGAAAAAGGACACATTTTTCACCTCACACAGCAAAACTTCCCGCAAACTGGGCCTTTTCGATTGCATCGAAGCGCCCTGTGCGGACGAGTGCCCGGTGAATCAAAAAGTGCCGCAATACATGCAGGCGGTGCGTGAAGGCGACTTCACCGCAGCAGTCCAACTAACACGGGCAGACAATCCGATCCCTTCCATTCTCGGCCGTGTGTGCGACCATTTGTGCGAACCGGTATGTATCCGGACCCACCTCGATGAGCCACTGGCGATCCGGCATATCAAGCGCTTTATCATGGAACAGGAGGAGAATTCCGCAAACATTGAGCAACTGCCGCCAAGCGGCAAGAAAGTTGCCATCATCGGGGCCGGTCCCGGGGGCATGGCGGCGGCCCTGGAACTGGCGCAGTCCGGATCTGCTGTGGAAATATTTGAGATGCACCCCTACGCTGGCGGCATGGTCGGTGGCGCAATCCCTGAATACCGCCTGCCCCGGGAAGTCATAGATCAGGACCTCAGATACCTGGAATCGCTCGGGGTGAAAATCCATTACAACACGATGGCGGGGCGTGACATTCACCTGTCGCAGCTACGCCGAAATGGGTTTGACGACGTAGTGATCATGGTCGGCGCCCAGTTGGGAAAGAAGCTGGGACTGGAAGGCGAGGACTGCGAAGGGGTGATGGACGCTTTGCATTTTCTCAGGCGGTCCCGCGAGGGGCGTCCCCTCGAAATCGGGCAGCGCATCGGTATTATCGGCGCCGGGGACACAGCCATGGATTGCGCCCGAACCGCGTGGCGGCATTCCGAAGGCCGGGTCAGCGTGATCTACCGCCGCACGATCGACCAGATGCCGGCGGACCGTGAGGAAGTGAAATGTCTGCTTGAGGAGGGCATCGAGGTCATCGAACTGGCCAAACCGCAAGAACTGCTGGTGGAACAAGGCAAACTGCGGGCCATGCGGTGCCGGCGCATGAAGTTCACGGGCGACCGTGACGCCTCCGGTCGCAAGATTCCAAAGGAACTGCACCACTCCGATCCTGATTCTGAGTTTGAAGTGCCGCTGGATACTCTGATCCTCGCCATCAGTCAGCACGCGATTGTGGATTTTTTCGACCAGGAACCGGTCGCGCTTAACCGCCGGGGCTACATCGAAGCCGATCCGGTCACTTTCGAAACTTCGGTACCCGGAGTCTACGCCGGGGGCGACGTGGTCAACGACGGCCCTTCCTCCATTGTAGAGGCAGCAGCCGACGGAAAAGCAATCGCCGGCAGCATTCTTCGCCGTCATGCGGGTTTGGCCGGTCGCACGACAGCAGCAGCGTTCAGCCCCATATCATTCGATACCAGGGAACTGCTACGCAGACGCAGTCAACGCGAATGGCGTATCCCGATACCCCACTCGCCTGTGGAAGATCGTAAGAACTTCAGGGAAGTCGTTCATTCCTACCATGCCCAACAGGCCAAGGCGGAAGCCGCACGCTGTCTGGACTGTCACCGCTACTGCAGTCTTTGCGTGAGCGTTTGCCCGAACCTGGCCCTACAAACGTTCCAATCAGAACCTTTTTCCAGGCAATTACCTCTCCTTCGCTTCAATAACAATGAAATTCAAATCGAGCCCGGCTCCACCTACCGGGTGAGACAGGCACACCAGATCCTGCTGCTGACGGACTTCTGCAACGAATGCGGGAATTGCACCACCTTCTGCCCGACCGCAGGTGAACCCTACCGCGACAAGCCGCGGCTTTATCTCGATCGAACCGAGTTTGAAGATCAGTCAGACAATGCATTCATGGTATTCAGGGACGGGCAGCAATGGGCCATGGACGCGCGCTGGGGTGGCGCGACCCACCGCATAGAGCTCAACGGCAAGCTGGACTACAGTGGGCCGTCATTCAGAGCGCACATCGATCCGGTCACCTTCGAGGTCGAACGGGTCGAGCCTGGCGCCGGGCCCCGGGACGGAGATTTGCTGTCACTGGAGCCGTGCGCCGCGATGTATGTGTTGCTGCAGGGGCTGAGAAAGTCGATGCCGCATTTACCGGCAGCCTGGCCGGCCGAGCGGGCAAAGGCAGGCAGGATTTCGCAGCCGAAGTATGAAGAATAGACGCAATCAGGCCTATTGGAGCATGCCATGAGTTCCTTACTGATCACCAACGGACACCTGGTCACGCTCGATGAGGAAAATCGCTTCATCGAAAACGGCAAGGTCTATATTGAAGGAAACCGGATCGTCGAGGTGGGTGATTTTCCCACGGAGAATTACACTCCCGACCGCACCATCGATGCCCGAGGCAGCCTGGTCATGCCGGGCCTGATCAATGCTCATCATCACCTCTACTCCACTTTCGCACGCGGCTTCACGCCGCCTGGCGCGCCGGCACAAAATTTTGAAGAAATTCTGTCGAAGTTGTGGTGGAAACTGGATTGCGCCCTGGATGCGGAAGATGTCTACTACTCCGCTCTGCTGGCCTTGATGCACGCAGCCCGCGCCGGTTGCACCACGGTCATCGATCACCATTCATCCCCTTCCTGCCGCGACGGCAGCCTGGACCAGCTTGAACAGGCGTTCCGCGAAGTGGGTCTGAGCGGCTGCCTTGCCTACGAAGTATCCGATCGCAACCAGGAAGGCGAAGGGATCGAAGAAAACGAGCGTTACATCCGCAAATGCCGCAATAACCACGAGTCCGGAGACGGCCGCATGAGCGCCCTGTTCGGCATGCATGCCCTGATGACACTGGGAACCCGGACCCTGCAGCGCTGCGCCGATAGCGCCCACTCGCTGAATTCCGGATTCCATGTCCATGCAGCCGAGGATGAAATCGATGTCCGGGTCACCATGGAGCTTTACGGACGGCGGGTCATGGACCGCTTCCTGGATTTCGGCATCCCCGGCCCGAAGACCATTTTCGTGCACGGCGTTCATTTTCAATCCCGCGAACTGGACCTGCTGCGCTCTACCGACTCCATGCTGGTGAATAATCCGGAGTCCAACATGAACAACGGGCTCGGCGTGGCTCCCATCCTGGACATGCTGAAACACGGCGTAATGGTTGGGGTCGGCACCGATGGCATGTCCTCGCACCTGATCTCGCAGGCCCGCGCCATGTATCTTCACCAGCGCACCTGCCAGCGTGACCCGACCCTGGCCTTTTCCGAAGCCTGCGAGATTCTCCTGCACAACAACCGCACGATCTGCAACCGCTTGTTTTCCGAACCACGCGGCGCCCTGGCCCCGGGCCAGCTGGCCGACATCATGATTCCGGATTACGTACCGTTTACCCCGCTGAATGCCGATACCTTCTACGGGCATGTGTTGTTCGGACTGAGTTTCGCCCGCGTACGCACCACCATCGCGCGAGGCCGGGTGATCGTAGAAGACGGTCTCCTGCCCCACCTGGACGAGGAGGCTATTCGCGCTCACTGCGCGGAACGAGCGAACCGGATTTGGGCAAGAATCACGTAATTTCTTCGAATATGTCTTGGACGCAATTTACTGTAATTGGTTTGCGTGATTAAGGTCATCGTAATTAAGTCAGAATTCTGCATTAATTACAGCCAGAATCACTCAGGTCAGCGCTGTGTCGGGCCGGCTTGCCTTTTTACGCGCCTCAGAGCAGGAAATTGCCATTAAGATTTGCTGGAAAAATTACCACAGCCCGGACTCAGTTGAAGCAGCGATCGAGCTTCTGAATCACTACGACGGCCGGGCGCAGGTGATTGGCGGGGGCACCGACCTGCTGTTGGAAATTCAGCAGGGCTTGCGCCCGCCGGTGGAAGCCATGATAGACCCTGCCCGAATTGCCGGCCTCGATCGCATTATTCTTGATGATGGCCATATCGTGATCGGATGCACGGTAACCCACAGCCGGATTATCGAAGATGAACGCATCATTCAACATGGGACCTGCCTGGCGGAAAGTTGCGGCGTGATCGGCGGACCACAGGTGCGTAACGTGGGCACGCTGGCGGGCAACGTGGCCCACGCTCTGCCGGCCGGTGACGGCACCATTGGCTTGCTGGCCCTGGATGGCGAAGTCGAAGTGGCCGACGTCAGTGGCAGCCGCTGGATGCCGCTGCAGGACGCGTTTCTGGGGCCTGGAAAAAGTGCGATTGATCATCACCGGGCACTGCTGACACGATTGCGCTTCAAGCCCACCGGCGTCCTCGAAGGTTCAGCATTTTTTCGGGTCATGCGGCCCCAGGGCGTCGCCCTTCCCATGATTGCAATGGCTGCGCGTCTGCAACTGGATGAGCAGCATCACATTAGCTCGGCACGCATCAGCATTGGGCCAGCTGGGCCGGTACCACACCTGGCCGAGGCAGCGATGGAAGTGCTGGTGCACGGCCCGGCCTCGCGGGAACAATTCAGAGAAGCTTCCGAAGCCGCTGTCAGCGGTGTATCGCTGCGCAGCAGCAAATATCGGGCTACTCGTGAGTACCGCGAAGAGATGATCCGCAGCCAATTGCCGGACGTCCTGGCCCGGGCCTCGGAGCGTGCTGTAAATGGTAGCCTGGCTGGACTGACCGAACCGCAGGGAGCCTGGCAATGAGCCGCCTGCAGTTGACCGTCAACGGCCAGGCAGTCGATCTGGATGTCCCCGAATCCCGCTATCTGTCCGCGGTGCTGCGCGAGGACCTGCGCCTGACCGGAACCAAGATTGGCTGTAATGAAGCCGAGTGCGGTATCTGTACCGTCCTGGTCGACGGCACGCCGGTCAACAGTTGTATTTATCCTGCTTTCAAGGCCCGCGGGGCACATGTAGAGACCATTGAAAGCCTCTCGCGGGGTGAAAAACTCCATCCGCTGCAGCAGGCGTTTCTGGACCACGGCGCGGTCCAGTGCGGTATCTGCACCCCCGGCCTGATCATGACCGCCAAGGCCTTGCTGGACACAAAAAACAGCAGGAATGAAGCGGTAACCACGGACGCCATCAAGATCGCCCTCAAGGACAGCTACTGCCGCTGTACCGGATACCAAAGCGTCATTCACGCAATCCAGCAGGCAGCGGGCCAGGATGTTCCACCCTATATTCCCAAAACGCGCTCTCCCGGCCTGGCGGTTGGACAGGCGCGGCCCAACCCGGACGCACTGGCCAAGATCACCGGGCGTGCCCGTTTTAGCGATGACTACCATTTCCCGGGCATGCTCCATGCGCGCACCCTGCGCGCCGGCAGACCTCACGCCCGAATCCGCTCGATCGATACAAAGGCGGCTTGCGCCCTGCCCGGCGTTCACGCAGTGCTGACCCATGAAGATGTCCCAGGCCGCAATCTGCATGGACTGGTGACCGTCGACTGGCCGGTTCTGTGCGCCGACAAGGTCCGCTATACCGGTGATGCGGTTGCCATTGTGGCAGCCGATAGCGAAGAAATTGCCAGCCAGGCGCTGGAACTGATCTGTGTTGACTACGAGGAACTGCCCGCGGTCAGCGATGCGATTGAAGCCCTCGACCCACAGTCCCCGGTCCTGCACGAAGGACGCCCCGACGGCAATCTGCTTAAACACATCAAGGTGGTCAAAGGGGATATCGAAACCGGTTTTGCCGAGGCCGACATCGTGGTCGATCGTAGCTATCGCACGCCATCCACGGAGCACATGTTCCTGGAACCGGAATGCGCCATCGGCATCCCGGCGGGCTACAATCCCGCCAACTACGGTGGTCCCTGCGATCCCGCTGCCGCACGTGGTGAAACCGCTATACATGACAAAACCTCGATTTACGTGGGCAGCCAGATCCCGTACCTGGATCGTGACCAGGTCGCGGCATCACTGGGGGTAGAGCCCGACTCGATCCGTGTCGTGGCGACGCTGATGGGCGGTGGTTTCGGCGGCAAAGAAGACGTCGCCGGCCAGATTCACGTCGCACTGCTGGCCGAAGCAAGCCAGCATCCGGTCAAAATGCTTTACTCCCGCCAGGAAAGCCTGCTGTTTCATCCCAAGCGGCACGCCACTCTGATACGCATCCGCACCGGCGCCACCAGGGAAGGCAAGCTGACCGCCGTGCAGGCTACTCTCTATGGTGATGGCGGTGCGTACGCCAGCCTCAGTGACAAGGTGCTCACCCGCGCCACCACCCATGCTTCCGGTCCATACGACGTACCGCATGTGAAAGTGGATTGCTTCGCGGTGTACACCAACAACGTTCCCTGCGGTGCTTTCCGCGGTTTCGGTGTCTCTCAGAGTTGTTTCGCAGTGGAAAGCAACATGGATATTCTGGCAGAGCAACTGGGACTCGATGCACTGGAGTTTCGCCGCATGAACGCGCTGGATGTAGGCTCAGTGACCTGTACCGGCCAGGTGATGCGTGAAAGCGTCGGCCTGAACGAGTGTATTAACAAAATTGACGAGGATATGCGCAGCGACGCCTTCCACTGGACCTGGGAGGAAGGCACATCCCGCTTCGCCTGGGGCCTTGCCGTTGGGTACAAGAACACTGGCCTTGGCGGTGGTGCGCCGGACAAGGCCAGTGCAGAAGTCGAGATCCGGCTCGATGAACAGAATGAGCCGCGGGCGGAGGTGCGAACCTCTTCCGCTGAAATGGGCCAGGGCCTGCCCGCCGTCCTGGCAGCCTGCGCGACCGAAGAACTGGGTATACCGCTCAGGCATGTAAACGTCCTGCTTGGCGACACCGATTATTGCCCGGATGGCGGCCCGACCACAGCCAGCAGGCAGACTTTTGTCAGCGGCAACGCGGCCCGCCTCGCAGCCGGGGCCGTGGTACAAAAACTCACACCAACAGCAGCAGAATTGCTGGCATGCGAGCCTGCGGACGTGTTATTTGACCAGGGAATATTCACCCAGGCTCAGGCTGAAGCCGGCGGGCAGACAAAAAGCCTGGCGGAGGTGGTGCGCAGGGCTGCAGAGGCCGGAACACAGGCGCGGGCCAGCTACGAATACTGGGCCCCCAAAACCCAGCCACTGGGCACCGGCGGTGACATGCACTTCGCTTTTGGCTTCTGCGCCCAGGCAGTCCTGTGTGAAGTCGAAATGGGGACCGGCAAGGTCCACGTGCGAAAGGTGATCGCGGCGCATGACGTCGGCCGCGCCATCAACCCCCTGACCCTTGAAGGGCAGATCGAGGGCGGAATCGTCATGTGCATGGGTTATGCCCTCACCGAACACTTCATCCAGGAACAGGCTGAGCCCTGGAGCACGGTAATGTCCCGTTACAAGATGCCCAGCATCAAGCATACGCCGGAGATCATTTCCCACATCGTGGAAGACGCCACTTCCACCGGGCCCTACGGGGCCAAAGGCGTTGGCGAATTGCCGAGCATTCCCACCAGCGCTGCCATCACCAATGCCATCTACCGCGCCACCGGGGTGCGGGTAATGAGCCTGCCGGTAGACCAGGATGAGCTGTTAATGGCGATGCGAAGCGGCGCCGCTGAAGTTGAAATGGGCTGGGGCGATCAGTCGCCCATACCCGCTGTGACCCTGGGAGGAGAAGCGTGAATCTCGTACCTGAAATCCGCGAAGACGTTCTGAGAAGAACTATTGAGCGCGCTCGCGACAACCATATTATTTTGCCGACCTTCGCCCAACAGCAAAACCCTGGCAGAGTACCTGCAGAGATTGCGGCAAGACTGAAAGAAGTCGGCCTGTGGGACCTGGACCCGGTAAACCTGTTCAGGATTACCTGGAAAAACGAAGCAGTCGATCACGGTGGTGGTTTTGGCGAAGGCAACTGGATCGAATTCCCGCCGGCACTCACCGGAGTTGATGCAACCATCATCGGCATCGTCGGCAAGTGGTTCCCCACCGGCGCCCACAAGGTCGGCGCCGCCTATGGCTGCCTGGTTCCGCGCCTGGTCACCGGAAACTTCGACCCCGACAGACAAAAGGCGGTTTGGCCTTCAACCGGCAACTACTGCCGCGGCGGCGCTTATGATTGCGCTCTGCTGGCCTGTCCGGCGGTGGCCATCCTGCCCGAAGGCATGAGCCGCGAGCGCTTCGAGTGGCTGGAGGAAATCGGTACCGACGAAATCATCGCCACCCCGGGTACCGAATCCAACGTCAAAGAAATTTATGACAAGTGCTGGGAACTGCGCCGGCAACGTGGTGATGAAGTAGTCATTTTTAACCAGTTCGAAGAATTCGGCAATGCGATCTGGCATTACCACGTGACCGGATCTTTCATTGAGGAAATCTTCCAGAACCACTACAGCCGGAACCGCCGCTTGTCGGCCCTGGTGAGCGCTACCGGTTCGGCCGGGACACTGGCCGCAGGTGACTTCTTACGCTGCGGCCATCCCGGGGTCCGGGTGGTGGCCACTGAAGCCCTGCAGTGCCCCACCTTGCTTGGCTTCGGCTTTGGTGAACACCGCATCGAAGGAATCGGTGACAAGCACATCCCGTGGATACACAACGTACGCAACACCGACATGGTGGCCGCCGTAGACGATGAACAGACCATGCAATTGATGCGTCTTTTCAACCAAGAGGCAGGCCGCAACTGCCTGCAACGTGAAGGTGTGGACGAGCGCACCATCCATGCGCTCAGCCAGATCGGCATTTCCGGCCTTTGCAACCTGGTGGCCAGCATCAAAACCGCCCGCTACTACGACATGGATGGCCGTGACGTGATTTTCACTCCGCTTACAGATTCCATGGAGCTGTATGCTTCCCGCCTGGAGGAAATGGAAGCGGCGCACGGGGCTTACACGACTCACCTGGCTGACCAGCACTTCGCCCGCTACCTGCAGGGCACGACCACTGACCACCTGCGCGAATTGAACTACTCCGACCGCAAGGCGCTGCACAATTTCAAATACTTCACCTGGGTGGAACAGCAGGGCCGCAGCGCGGACGAATTACGACAACTGTGGGATCCCGACTTCTGGCAGCAGGTCTTCTCCCACCAGGTAGTCGATGAGTGGGACCGCCTGATCAATTCATTCAACGCATCAACCGGATTGCTCAAACAGGCGGTAGCCGGAGACACTTCATGAGCAGTAAATACTATGACAGCGCGGTGGAGCTCAAGGCAGGCCTGGTCAAATTCCTGCAGGACATCATCCGCATACCTTCGCTGAGCTCTCAGGAAGGCGCCGTCATTGAGCGCATCCGGGAGGAAATGGAGCAACTCGGCTATGACGAAGTGAGCGTTGATCCGATGGGCAACCTGCTGGGCCGGATCGGCAACGGACCCCGCGTGATCGCACTGGATGGACACGTCGATACCGTCGATATCGGCGACCCGTCCATGTGGGAACGTGATCCGCATTCCGGTGATGTTGAAAACGGAATTCTTTATGGCCGTGGCGCCAGCGACATGAAAGGCGGGGTAGCTTCCAGCGTCTACGCGGGCGCCCTGCTAAAGCGCATGGGCGTACCGGAAGAAGTCACCCTCTACGTCACAGCCACCGTGCAGGAAGAAGACTGCGACGGCTTGTGCTGGCAATACATCGTCAACGAAGACGGTCTGCGCCCTGAGTTGGTAGTGATCACTGAACCTACCAGTCTGCGCATTTATCGTGGACAACGCGGGCGCATGGAAATGGTCGTACACACATCCGGTGTCTCCTGTCATGGATCAGCGCCTGAGCGTGGCGTCAATGCCATTTACAAGATGGCGGGAATTGTTTCCGATATCGAGCAACTGAACGAACGGCTGGAGCCACGCGATCCGCTGGGCAAGGGTTCGATCACTATCAGCGAGATCCGTTCCACATCCCCCAGCCTGTGCGCAGTAGCCGACGGCTGCAGCATTCACCTGGATCGCCGTCTCACGGTAGGCGAGACGGAAAAAACTTCTGTGGATGAGATTCTCGCCCTGCCATCGGTACAGGCCGCAGAGGCCACGGTGGCCGTCCTCGATTACGCCGTGCCGAGTCACACCGGTCTGACTTACCCTACCCGCAAATATTTTCCAAGCTGGGAAATAGCTGAAAACGACCCCGTGATCGAGTCCGCCAGGGCCGCTTTCCTCGAGGCATTTGAAGAACAGGCAGAGACTGGATTCTGGACTTTCAGTACCAACGGTGTTGCCACGGCCGGCATGCACGGCATCCCGACTTTCGGGTTCGGGCCGGGCCATGAACATTTTGCACATGCACCCAATGAACAAACCGAAGTCGAGCACCTGGTGCGTTGCACCGCGTTCTACGCCGCCTACATCAACACATTCGCCAGCAACCCCGGAGCAGAAAGGCCATGAACCAGACAGCAAAATCCATTAGCGACCGGATGAAAGGCCGCGACTGGTTGATGACGCAGGACTGGTCCGATGCGGAAATCGAACTCGCCCTGGACACGGCGGTGCAATTGAAAAAAGAATTCAAAGCAGGCATCACCAGCCTGCATCTCCCGCACAAAACGATTTTCCTGATCTTTTTTGACAAGTCCACCCGCACCCGCAATTCGTTCGAGGCCGGCATCACCCAACTGGGTGGCCACGCACATTTCGTTGATTCCGAGACATCACAGATCGCCCACGGTGAAAGCCCGAAAGACATGGGCATCATTCTCTCCAGTTACGGGCATGGAATTGCCATCCGCCATGACCTGGTGCCCGGTGAGGGCCAATCCTATATGCGTGAAGTCGCACGCTGGGCCAAAGTACCGGTCATCAACATGCAGTGCGACGTCGATCACCCCTGCCAGACCCTGGCCGACCTGATGACGATTCGCGAGGAGTTCGGCAAGGACCTGCGCGACCTGAAAATCGCTGTTTCATGGGCCTACGCGCCAAGCTATGTCAAACCCATGTCGGTTCCACAAGGGCTGATCATGCTCATGACCCGGCTCGGCATGAACGTGACCCTGGCGCACCCGCCCGAGTACACGCTGATGGATGAGCCGATGAGACTGGCACGCGATAACGCCTTACTCTCCGGGAGCAGCTTCGAGGTGGTGGACAACATGGAAGATGCAATTGCCGATGCCGACATCGTATATCCCAAGAGTTGGGGGGTTGAATCCCTTTACGGCCAGCCTGAAGAAGCGATGAAAGTCGCCCAGCAGTACCGCAGCTGGATCTGTGACGAGGCGATGATGGCCCGGGCAAAAGAAAAGGCGATCTACATGCATTGCCTGCCTGCGGATCGAGGCTGCGAAGTGACCGATTCGGTCATTGACGGACCACAGTCACGAGTATATCCCGAAGCCGAGAACCGGATGCACACGGCCAAAGCCCTGATGGCGCTGACCATGTGAAACGCGGTGAGTTGATTGACCATGCCCAGGCCATACGATAGCCAGCCAAACCATGCCGGATCCCCCCTGGTGGTGATCGCGATCGGCGGTAACTCGCTGATCAAGGACCGGGAACACAGGACCGTGCTCGATCAGTACCGTGCTGCGGGTGAGACCAGCCAGCAAATTGCTCCCATTGCCGGGGAAGGCTACCGCGTGCTGGTGACCCACGGCAATGGACCGCAGGTGGGATTCATACTGTTGCGCTCTGAACTGGCCCGGGAGGTACTGCATGAGGTTCCGCTGGAAAACTGTGTCGCGGACACGCAGGGCGCGATCGGTTACCAGATAGCCCAGACATTGCATAATGAACTGCACCGCCTGGGTCTGGATAAACGGGTCGTTTCGGTGGTGACACAAGTCGTGGTAGATCCGGAAGATCCCAGTTTTGACCACCCCGACAAACCGATTGGTCCTTTCCTGAGCGCATCGCAGGCCGCCGAGCATGCCAAATCAAACGGCTGGGTAGTTGCAGAAGACGCGGGCCGGGGCTGGCGGCGCCTGGTGCCCTCGCCACAACCGCTGGAAATCATTGAATTGCCCACCATCCGGAATTTGCTTGATTCCGGAACCCTGGTGGTTGCAGCAGGAGGCGGCGGAATCCCGGTGGTACGCAGAACCGATGGCTCATTGCAGGGCCGCGATGCGGTAATTGACAAGGACGCTGCGTCCTGCCTGCTCGCCTGCCAACTGGGTGCTTCCGTGCTGATTTTTTCCACCAGCGTTGAGCGGGCCGCAAGATTCTTCAACACGCCCCGGCAGATGGACATTGACCGGATGAACGTCACACAGTGCCGAAAATACCTGGCAGAGGGGCATTTTCTTCCCGGCAGCATGCGTCCAAAAATTGTCAGCGCGCTTGCATTTCTCGAAGCGGGTGGCGAGAAAGTGATCATCACCCGGCCTCATCAACTGGAAGATGCCCTGCACGGATTGTGCGGCACACATATTATGCCGTGAGAGCAGAAAGCTGATGTACATGAACGGATACCGTTGTTTTGCCTGCACCACAGTGCAGCCGGTGGACTTTGCAGGGTTTCTGTGTCCGGTGTGCGGCGGCAACCTGGATATCACTTATGACTATACCTCTGCAACGAAAGAAATTGCAGGAGGCTTCGGGGACGGTCGCCGCCAGCTGTTTCGCTACCAGGCGCTTCTGCCGGTGAGGAAATTTGCAACGCCCTTCCCTTTACGGGTCGGCGGCACACCCCTGTACCAGGCCTCCCGCCTGGGCAAGCAGGCCGGTCTTCGAAGCCTGTATCTCAAAGACGAGACCTGTAATCCGAGTGCCTCGTTCAAAGACCGCGCCAGCGCAGTGGTTATCCGCAGAGCTATCGATAACGGCGCCGGCATCGTGTCCGCCGCCAGTACCGGAAATGCAGGATCTTCACTGGCCTGCCTGACCGCAGCACATGGTTTACGATCGGTCATCTTTGTTCCCGAGACTGCACCGCCTGCAAAACTGACCCAATCGCTTGCCTACGGCGCCAGGGTGCTCGCGGTACGCGGCAACTACGACGATGCCTTTGACCTGTGCCTGGCTGCATCTGAAGAGTTTGGCTGGTTCAATCGCAGCACCGGTTTCAACCCTTTTACCCGAGAAGGCAAAAAGACCTGCGCATTCGAAATCTGGGAGGACCTGGCCGGCCGGATTCCGGACCGGGTGGTGGTCCCCAGCGGGGACGGCAACATGCTGAGTGGAATCTGGAAAGGCTGGACTGACTTGAAAGCGGCGGGGCTGATCAGGCATCTGCCGAAAATTGACTGCGCCCAGTCCACCGCAAGTGATGCCATCTGCCGGACTGTGCGCCGCCTTCGTGACAGCGATAAAGCCGAAATGAACTGGTCTCAAGTTTCCGTAGACGAAGTACGGGCAAGCACACTGGCCGACTCGATATCCGTAAACCGGCCACGCGATGGCCTGGCCGCGGTACAGGCCATCTTTCAATCCGGTGGCGAGGCGGTTGCTGTTACGGACGAAGAGATATTGAAAGCCATCCCCGAGATGGCGGGTTCCACCGGGGTCTTTCCCGAACCGGCTGCTGCGGCGCCCTGGGCTGCTGTGAAACAGATGGTCAAGGATGAAATCATCAGGCCGGGCGAACTTGTAGTTTGTATCGTTTCCGGAAGCGGTCTCAAGGACGCGGCCCGTGCTGGTGAAGCCATCGGCGCTCCGCAGGTGATCGATCCTTCACTCGCTGCCGTCAGGGATGCCCTGTGCCTGGAGATTCAGCCATGAAAAGAAAAAGCGAAAATTTCTTTTTGCCTCAAAATACCCGACAATAGCCAGGGTGATGATCCGTTGTCATCCAGAACCGCAAGGAATTCCCTTCTTGGGCAGAGGAATGGAGTCTAATTATGCAAACAAATCTGAAACCACTTGCCTTGATTGCGAGCCTGGCGGTGATTTTCATGGTGAATCCTGTAATGCCTTTGCAGGCTGCGGAGGTCGATTTTTCCTGCATGAAAGATAGAGTCCGGGAAAAAATCCAGGTCAGTGGTCGCTTCAAAGAATTTGATGTCATTTTAGAGAACCACTGCCCGGGTCCGGTCTACTGGTCAGTGTGCATCGAGCGAATGGATCCATGGACAAGCAAAAAGCTGGAAACACTCACTCCGTCAGGCCAGGTCCAGGCGGAAAAGAAAACCCGGGTTAACCTGCGGATGAGCAGGCTCAGCGAGGAATCTGATCCCCAGGCTGTGTTTGAAGAATTCTATTTAAGTATTACATATGCCCTGGACCCTACTTTGAAAGCGCAATGTGTCGCCAGCGCCTGTGAATCGCAAAAACGTGATTTAAGAGTTGAATTCAGGGCCAACAAACAAGCCAGGCAAAAGGTAAACAAGGCGCTCGCAGCCCGCATCGCGACTGAATGCCCTGATTCCGGCTGGGGTGGCACTCAGCAGGCTGACTGTGAAGCTGATATCCGCCAGGCCAGTCAATCTGAGCTTGACCAGTTTGCGCAACAGGAAAAAGAGCTGAAAGAAAAGCTGGCAGCGGTTGACCCGGAACGATGCCAGGTTTATGGGGGAGGTTGAGAGCGCCTTCAATTGACCCGCATTAAAATGCAAAAACAATGATAAAGATCACGGTCACTGGGTGAAAAATACCCGATACTGGCACTGATCAAAGAGTCGATCTGTTTCACTCAATGGCGGGCATTCGGCCCCGCCTCAAAGACAACGGGGAGAGAATAATGGCCCTGTCTCAGAAAGAACATTTTCAGCATGCAAACACCCATGAACCCCTGCAGGTTAGCGGCCGGGGTCTCGAATTGCTTAATAACCCATGGTTCAACAAGGGTACGTCTTTCACGCTAGAGGAACGCGATGCCCTGGGCTTGCGGGGGCTCATCCCGCCTTTCGTTGCAGATATCGAAGAGCAGGTTCAACGAGCGATGGAAAACTATCGCCACAAGACGGATCCCATGGAGCAGTATATTTTCCTCACGGCACTGCATGACCGCAATGTCACCCTCTTCTACCGCGTGCTGATGGAACACCTGACGGAAATGACACCCATCATGTACACACCCACCGTGGGATTTGCATGTCAGCAATTCGGGCACATATACCGCAAAAACCGTGGCATGTACATCAGCCTGCACGACAAGGGCCGCGTTGCCGAAGTATTGAACAACTGGCCCAGTGAAGAAGTGGATATCATCGTGATCTCCGATGGCAGCCGCATTCTGGGCCTGGGCGACCTGGGCGCCAATGGAATGGGTATACCGATCGGAAAACTGGTGCTCTATGTCACCGGTGCCGGCCTGGATCCTGCCCGAACCCTGCCGATCCTTCTGGATGTGGGCACCGACAATGAGGACTTGCTGAGTGACCCGCTCTACCTGGGCATCACGCATCGCCGCGTCCATGGCGTCGAATTTTTCGAGATTGTCGACGAGTTTGTGCAGGCAGCCACCAAGCGCTGGCCCCATGTCCTGATCCAGTGGGAAGATTTCACCAATGACAAGGCCTTCCCGTTGCTGAACCGCTACCGTGACGACGTTCTGTGCTTTAACGACGATATCCAGGGTACAGGCGCAGTTGTTCTGGCCGGACTGCTGGGAGCTATGCGCCTCAAGCAAGAAAAACTGTCCGATCAACGGATCATATTCTATGGCGCGGGCTCAGCCTCGGTTGGTATTGCAGATATGGTCTGCGCCGGTATGGCCGATGAATCCGGGATCAGCCTGGAGCAGGCCCGGCAGCAGATCTGGCTGATTGATACCAGGGGCCTTGTCACCACCACGCGTGGTGGCAAACTCGAAGAGCATAAGATTCCATACGCCCGGGACGAGAAATCGGTCGAGAACCTCCTCAAAGCGGTCATGAAGATCAAGCCCACCGCCATAATCGGTGCGAGCGGGCAGGCTCAGACCTTTACCCGCGATGTTGTGGAGTCAATGCATCAACACTGCAAGCAGCCCATAATTTTTGCGCTCTCCAACCCCACTACCAAGTCCGAGTGCACCGCTGAACAGGCCTACCAATGGACCAATGGCGCTGCCATTTTTGCCAGCGGAAGCCCCTTCAACCCGGTACGCCTGAATGGCCGTATCTATGTTCCAGGACAGGGCAACAACATGTTTATTTTCCCCGGCATCGGCCTTGGCGCCGTAGTGTGCGGTGCGAAGAAGGTAACAGATGGCATGTTCTTCATTGCCGCCAAAACACTTTCGCACATGGTCACCGAGGAAGAACTGAATTCCGGAACGGTTTACCCGGACCTTGAGAAGATCCGGCGGATTTCACTGGCGATTGCAACGGCGGTCTGCAGACTGGCCTACGATGAAGGCCTGGCTCAGTACCCCGAACCGGAGGATCTCAGGCAATACGTGAGAGATTGCATGTATCATCCTGAATATAGACGTTATAGTGCCGCGGAATAGATTACTGGAGCGCTGCCAGTTGCTTTATCCGCTGGTTCTTTCTGTGCGCCCAGCGCCG
>DAOWGA010000319.1 GCA_030637665.1 Lysobacterales bacterium
AGCGTCGTGATCGCCACGGATAACCGGAAAATATTTACAGCGGCTGTAAACTTCGGTGCCGAGGTGGTTATGACCTCGCAAGAACACGAGAGTGGCAGTGACCGCATTGCGGAATGTGCGGATCAGCTTGGCTGGGATGATGATCAACTGATCGTTAACTTGCAGGGTGATGAGCCACTCATGCCGCCAGCCTGTCTGGACCAGGTGGCTGATTTGCTGGCAACTGATCCGGATGCCGACGTGGCCAGCCTGTTCTGGCCGCTGGACTGCAGCGAGGAAGTTGCAAACCCCAACGTAGTAAAAACTGTTGTGGACCAGTCAGGGCGCGCACTCTATTTCAGCCGTTCTGTCGTACCTCACCCCCGCAACTGGCAGAACCTGGCGAAAGCGCTGGAATCCGGAATTTCCTGGAAAAGACACATCGGCCTGTATGCCTACCGCGCCGCAGCCTTGAGAGCATTCGCGGCGATGGATGCTACGCCGTTGGAAGCAGCGGAGAAGCTCGAACAGCTGCGTTTTCTCGAAAGTGGCCGGCAAATCCGCATGGCCCGGGCCTGCTCATTTATTCCCGCTGGTGTGGACACGCCCGGAGATTTGGAACGGGTTCGCCGTAGCATCGATGGCTGAGGATTCATCAACTTCGTTCGACGGCAAGACTTTTGCGGCCGCACTGCCAACCCGGCCTGGCGTGTACCTGATGCGGGATGGTGACGGCAGTGTGCTTTATATTGGCAAGGCACGTAATCTGCGCAAGCGCGTAGCGAGCTACTTCGATGCCCGGCCCAAAATCGATCGCATCATGCGCATGATTGCCCGCATATCGGATATCGAGCTTAGCCTGACGCGCACTGAAGGCGAGGCTTTGTTGCTGGAAAACGAGTGGATCAAGTCGCTCAAGCCGCGTTACAACATTCTTTTGCGGGATGACAAGTCTTATCCCTGGATTGCTTTGAGCAGTTCTCACGAATTTCCCCGCATCGCATTTCATCGCGGTGCAAGAGATAAGTCGCAAACTTATTTTGGGCCCTATCCGTCAGCCGGGTCCGTTCGTCACAGCATTAACCTGATTCAGAAACTGTTTCGTATTCGCAACTGCGAGGACAGCTACTTTTCGCACCGCAACCGGCCCTGCCTGCAATACCAGATCCGCCGCTGCACGGCTCCCTGTGTCGGATTTGTCAGTACAGATGATTATGCTCTGCAGGTCGACGACGCGAAATTGTTCCTGCAGGGCAAGAGCCAGAAAGTCCTGACCAGGCTGATTGCTCGCATGGAGCAGGCGGCACACGCGCAGGAATATGAGTCTGCTGCCATGTTCCGTGATCAGATCAATTCCTTGAAACAGATGCAGGCGCAGCAGTTCGTTTCTACCGGCCAGGGTGATATTGATTTCCTCGCGCTGGCGCAGGAACAGGGAAAAAGTTGCGTGCAACTGGTCTCGATACGCGGAGGAAGAAACCTCGGTCAGCGCAGTCATTTTCCCAGCCAGGCGGAAGGGCGGGACGCAATTGACGTCATGGAGGCATTCCTGGGACAGTACTACCGGCAAAGGCAGGCGCCGCCGCAACTGGTAATTTCCCACAGCGTGGAAAACCTGGAATTGCTGAGTAGTGTGTTTACAGAGCAGGCCGGCAGAAAAGTGTCCATCCAGGCTCATCCCCGAGGTGGCCGCCGTAAGATGCTTGAATTGGCCAGCGGGAACGCTCGCCAGGCATTGCAGATGCGCCTGGCCAGCCGGGCCAATATGGCCAGCCAGTTCGAGACTTTGCAAAATCTTCTGAATCTGGAAGGCATACCGGAGTCGGTGGACTGTTTCGATATCTCGCACACGGCGGGAAACCAGACGGTCGGTTCCTGCGTGGTTTTCGATGTGAACGGTCCCGATAAGTCCCGCTATCGCAGATACAAACTGAAGGGAATCACTCCCGGTGACGATTACGCAGCCATTCAGCAGGTGCTAACGCGCCGATATGGCCGCATCCAGGCAGAGGATGGCAGCCTGCCGGACCTGATCCTGATTGATGGCGGCAAAGGTCAGCTGAAGCTGGCGCAGGAGGTGCTGTCTGAGTTCGGGCTGTCTGGAATTCCGATAATGGGTGTTGCCAAAGGCAGGGCGCGCAAAGCGGGATATGAAGAATGGGTGCTGCCTCAACCCGCCCGCAGCTTCCGTCCGGGCCCTGAATCTCCAGCTTCCCACCTGGTCCAGCAGATTCGCGACGAGGCCCATCGCTTTGCGATCACTGGTCATCGCGGACGGCGGCAGAAAGCCGCCACACGCTCAACGCTGGAAAAAATACCGGGTATCGGCCCGAAGCGCCGCCGGTCTCTGCTCAACCATTTTGGTGGATTACAGGGCGTGAACAAGGCCGGCATCGAAGAACTCTCCAGCGTGCCGGGCATCAACCAGCTTCTGGCTGAAGAAATCTTTCGTGCCCTGCATTAGGCCTACCCTGCAGGCATGTCGGCCTCCTATAGGGCTGATCCAAAATCCGGATGTGATTTTCGTGCCAGTCTGCGATAATGCTGGCCGGTAATCGGCACTCCACATATTTACCATGAGCATCACCATACCTACAGTTTTGACCCTGCTGCGCATCGCACTGGTGCCCGTGTTGGTGTTGTTTTTCTATTTGCCTGTCCCCTGGTCTAACCTGGCTTGTGCTTTCATTTTTGTGCTGGCGGCCATCACGGACATCGCAGATGGATACATTGCACGCAAACACGGGCAGATGTCCCGCTTCGGGGAATTTCTGGACCCGGTGGCTGACAAGCTCATGGTAGCAACCGCGCTCGTGCTCCTGGTTCAAAGGCAGGAAAACCACGAGGCGGTTTTTGCCATCGCCGCAGCCATCATCGTTGGCCGGGAGATCACGATTTCTGCCTTGAGGGAATGGATGTCGGAAGTCGGAGAGAGCGCCCTGGTCAGCGTGACCTGGGTTGGCAAGACCAAGACAGGGTTCCAGATGACGGCCATCAGCTTCCTCCTTTTCGACCAGAATATCGGCTGGATTCCGACCGCAATTATCGGTGAATTGCTGCTTTATACGGCAGCCGCCCTCACCCTGTGGTCCATGTGGACCTACCTGCAATCCGCCTGGCCGGTGATCAGCGATAGCCGCTTTCATGTTCATTACCACCAGCATGAAAAGGAAAACCTGTCGGCGGGGCCCGAAGAGCCGGAAGAATCTGTCGCTGAACAGAAGGCTGAGTGACTTGACCATTAGCGCCGAAGTCGCCGGCCGTCGCAAAACACCCACGGTCCAGGTAGGAAACATCAGCATCGGAAGCGGGCATCCTGTGGTGGTCCAGTCGATGACCAACACCGATACGGCCGATGCAAAATCAACCGCGCGGCAAGTGGCTGAGCTCGCCCGGGTGGGGTCTGAGCTGGTGCGGATTACCGTCAACACGCTGGAAGCGGCGCAAGCGGTCCCGGACATTGCCCGCCGGCTCGAAATGATGTCTTGCGAGGTTCCATTGATCGGTGATTTTCATTACAACGGGCACCAGTTGCTGCAGCAGGTGCCCGAGTGCGCTCAAATCCTGGCGAAATACCGGATCAATCCGGGGAATGTCGGTTTCGGGCGCAAGCGTGATGACCAGTTTGCCACTATTATCGAGCTGGCCCTGAAGTACGAAAAGCCGGTCCGAATCGGCGTCAACTGGGGCAGCCTGGACGCCAGCCTGCTGGCCCGCTTGATGGATGAAAACGCTTCCGGCAGCAAGCCCCGGGATGCGGCGGTCGTGATGCGTGAGGCGCTTATCCGTTCGGCAATCGAAAGTGCAGGCCAGGCTGAGAGCCTGGGCCTGGCCCATGATCGCATCGTCCTTTCCTGCAAAGTCAGCGACGTACAGGATCTGATCAGCGTTTACCGCGCACTTGGGGAGCGCTGTGACTATGCGCTGCACCTGGGGCTGACTGAAGCGGGCATGGGCAGCAAAGGTATTGTTTCCTCCACGGCAGCGCTTGCCGTTTTGCTGCAGGAAGGGATCGGGGACACCATTCGTATATCCCTGACTCCGGAACCGGACCAGCCCAGAACTGACGAAGTTCTCGTAGCCCAGGAATTGCTGCAAAGCATGGGCATGCGGGCTTTCTCCCCGATGGTGACTGCCTGTCCGGGTTGCGGTCGTACCACCAGCACTTTTTTCCAGTCCCTGGCACAGGATGTGCAAAATTTTGTGCGTGAGCGAATGCCTGAATGGAAAGTGCAATTCGAAGGCGTTGAAAACCTGTCTCTCGCTGTGATGGGCTGCGTTGTCAACGGTCCGGGTGAAAGCCGTCATGCTGATATCGGCATCAGTTTGCCGGGCACGGGCGAGAAGCCGGTGGCGCCCGTTTTCGTCGATGGCAAAAAGCATGTCACCTTACGCGGTGAGGAACTGACTTCCGAATTCCTGCAATTGATCGAGGAATACGTGCACAAGCACTATCCGCAAAGATTCCCGGCCGAAGACCATACATAAAGCATGGTTCAGGTACGCAAACAGAAAATAGCCGACCAGGCTGACCGCCACCACCTTTACCAGGAGTCCGTTCAGGACACCGAAGCCGAAATCGATTTTGTCGAGGATACCTGGCGGGAACTCAGGAACCGTCCTGCGGAATTGCTGCGTGAGGATTTCTGCGGTACGGCCAATACCGCCTGCGAATGGGTGCGGCGTGATCAGTACCACTACGCCATTGGCATTGACCTGGACGCTGAAGTACTGGAGTGGGGGCGACTCAACAACCTGGAGCAACTCGATGACGAGCAATATGCCCGGATCGAATTGCTACAGGATAACGTGCTCGATACCCAGGCTGACCTGGCGGACATCATCCTGGCCATGAACTTCAGCTATTTTCTGTTTCTCGATCGTGCTGATTTGCTGGAATACTTCCAGGGTGTTCATGTGGGCCTCGTTGAAGACGGAATTCTATTTCTGGACGCCTACGGTGGTTACGATGCACCCAAGGAGTTGCAGGAAGAAAGAGAGTGCGACGGATTTACCTACATCTGGGACCAGGACTCATTCAACCCCATTGACTCACTCATGACCTGCCACATCCATTTCGAATTCCCGGATAAGTCGCGAATGGAAAAGGCGTTTTCGTATCACTGGCGATTATGGACCCTGCCCGAGATCTGCGAATTGCTGGCAGAGGCCGGTTTTGACAAGATAACGGTGTATTGGGAAGGTACCGACAAGAAGACCGGTGAAGGGGATGGAGTCTACAAGCCAGCCAGGGTCGGGGATGCAGATCCCGGCTGGGTTTGCTACATCGTCGCCGAGAAATGGTAGCAGCGCCTGCTTCTACGACACCACTTCGTATGACTGGTTTTCGCAGCCGATTGAATCGGGTTTCTCGCCTGCCCTGGGTCGCGTGACCATAAACAACAGCGTGTTTTGGTTTTCAGCCGGTGCGGAATCAACCAGGGTGCCGTCGACTGTTTCCGCACCATAATTGACTTGAACCCGGGCACCATTCCCGATTCCGGCCTGACCCTCGACAGTCGCGATCAGCGGTGTGCGTTTTACTTTGCCCAGGTAACGGGTGCGGGCAACGATCTCCTGGCCGGGGTAGCAGCCTTTGGAAAAGCTGACCGCGCCGATGGTGTCGAAGCCGAGCATTTGCGGAATATATTTTTCTGAAGTTTGCGCATCCAGCCAGGCCACTCCCTGGATGAGTTCTGTAAATTTCCACTGGCCTGCATCTTCGCTGGCGCCTGAATTTTCTGTTCCAGGCGAGTACCGCAACGAAAGACCGGCCGGGGAAAATATGGCATTACCTGTTTCCGCTGAATCAGAAGGAAGTAGGCCGCACACCTCCATTTCCTGTGCAATTTCAATTTGCACTTTTGCCCGCAGCACGAACATCCGCAATCGCTGAACCATGGCGGGCAGCAATTCTGACGCTCCGATCGCCACGTAACTGTCACCCAGGCTGCCCACCAATAACAGCCCCAATACCTGCCCGCGTGCTGTGCAGTAGGTGGCAAACGTTGATTCTCCATCTGTGAGCACGGCGATATCCGCACTCAATTGGGACTGTAAGAAGGAGCCGGCATCAGGGCCGGAAAACCTTGTGGTGGAAAGGTAGGACAAATGAATCATGGTTGCATTCGGGTCGGGTCGCCTGGGTGGACATTTACGTCATGCATTGTATCCAAAAGAGTTGACCATGACAGGAGATTCTGCCTTGAATATATGTGTCTGAATCAGTAGGCTTGCCAGGTTGCATTGACCCGCCAGGGTCGCGAAAAGATTCATACAAAAACGACTGCTGTATCGATTTCTGATCCGGTATTTTTGAACGCCCAAACAGAAGAGAACCATGAAAGCAGATCAACGACCTTTGTCCCCGTTCATGATCGGCCCTTACTATAAGCCTCAACTGACATCCCTGATGTCCATCACTCACCGCGCTACAGGCGTGTTTCTCAGTGTAGTTGGCGCCCCGCTACTATTGTGGTGGATCGTCGCCGTTAGCAGCGGCCCTGCGGCCTATGACGCCCTGCTGGCTTGCATGGCCGGCTGGATTGGCAAATTGGGATTGCTGGCTTGTCTGTTCAGTCTGAATTTTCATCTCCTCAACGGCATACGACACCTGGTTTGGGATACCGGGCGGGCGCTCGATCTCAAAAGCGCCTACACGCTGGGATGGCTGGTGCTGGCAAGCGCGGTCATTCTCACTGCAGTTCTGGCGGGGGTGCTGTTATGAGCATGGTGAATCCTCTGGCCAAAGCACGCGGCCTTGGCAGCGCCAAGGAAGGTGTGCACCACTGGTATATGCAAAGAGCAAGTGCAATCCTGCTTCTGTTCCTGGTCGGCTGGCTGATATACGCCATGATCAAACTGGCTGGCGCCGGGCATGCCGAAGCGGCAGCGTTTATTTCAAATCCGACCAATGCAGCCTTCATGCTCGTTTTGCTGGTCAGCCTCTTTTACCACGCGATGCTGGGACTCCAGGTCGTAATCGAGGATTACGTACACCAGCGGGCGCTGGAAGTGACCCTTTATTTCCTGACCCGTGCCGGAGCTTATATCGGCATGGCTATTGGGATTATTCACGTACTTAAACTGGCCCTTGGAGCCTGATTGATGAGCAAGTCCTACGATCTCAAAGAACATAAATACGACGTTATCGTAGTCGGGGCCGGCGGCGCCGGCTTGCGGGCGACCATGGGCATCGCGGCCACCGGGCTGACAACAGCCTGTATCACCAAGGTCTTTCCGACGCGCAGCCACACGGTTGCAGCACAGGGCGGCATGTCCGCGGCTCTGGGCAACATGGGTGAAGATGACTGGCGCTGGCATATGTACGACACGGTCAAGGGCTCCGACTGGCTGGGAGACCAGGACGCCATTGAATACATGTGCCGCGAGGCAATGCCTGCTGTCGTGGAACTGGAGCATTTCGGCGTGCCTTTCTCACGCACCGAAGACGGGCGGATATACCAGCGCCCCTTCGGCGGAATGACCACGCATTATGGAGAAGGGACGGCGCAGCGCACCTGTGCGGCGGCTGACCGGACCGGTCACGCCATCCTGCATACGCTTTATCAGCAGTCGCTAAAACACGATGCAACTTTTTACATTGAGTACTTTGCGATTGACCTGCTGATGGACGATTCCGGCACCTGCCGGGGTGTGCTGGCCTGGAACCTGGCGGACGGCACACTGCACCTGTTCCGCGCCCATGCGGTGATTCTGGCGACCGGTGGTTACGGGCGCAGTTTTTTTTCCTGCACTTCGGCGCATACCTGTACCGGAGACGGTAACGGTATGGTGCTGCGCGCCGGCCTGCCACTGCAAGACATGGAATTCATCCAGTTTCATCCCACGGGTGTCTACGGGGCCGGTGTCCTGATCACAGAGGGCGTCAGGGGGGAAGGCGGGTTCCTGACCAATTCAGAAGGCGAACGTTTCATGGAGCGTTATGCGCCCAATGCCAAAGACCTCGCCTCGCGTGATGTCGTCAGCCGTTCGATGACCATCGAAATCAGGGAGGGCAGGGGCGTTGGACCGAAAGCAGATCACATTCACCTGAACCTGCAGCACCTGGGTGCAGATGTGATCAAGGAACGCCTGCCGGGAATTGCCGAAAGCGCCGAGATTTTCGCAGGAGTGGATGTCACCACGGACCCCATACCGGTGTTGCCCACCGTGCACTACAACATGGGTGGAATTCCTACGAACTACATGGGTGAAGTCGTAACGCTCACGGATGGTGATCCTGATACCGTGGTCCCGGGTTTATTCGCCATTGGCGAAGCTGCCTGCGTTTCGGTTCATGGCGCCAACCGGCTGGGTTCCAACTCCTTGCTCGACCTGATCGTGTTTGGGCGGGCAGTGGCCCAGAGATGTGGTGAGGTCATCAAGCCGGGTACCAGGCATCCCGATGTGCCACAGTCGGCTGTCGATGCGCTGCTTGCAGATTTCGATAGCCTGCGTAACGCCAGCGGTTCGCGTACAACGGCGGAGATTCGCGGCGAAATGCAGCATGTGATGCAAAGCAATGCTGCGGTATTCCGTACCGGTGAAGTGCTGAAGGAAGGTTGCAAGTTAATCAGCAACGTTTACCAGAGCTACAGCGAAGTCAATGTCACGGACCGTTCCCTGGTTTGGAATTCGGACCTGGTGGAAACCCTGGAATTGAGAAACCTGCTGGCTTGCGCGGTGACCGCCATGATTTCAGCGGAAAACCGCAAGGAAAGCCGCGGCGCTCATGCACGGGAAGATTTTCCTGACCGCGATGATGAACAGTGGATGAAGCACACACTGTCCTGGCTGGATGATGAGGGCAATGTGACCCTGGATTACAGGCCGGTGCACCTGTATACGCTGACTGATGACGTGGATGTCGTTCCGCCGAAGGCCAGGGTGTACTGAGGAAAGGAGTCAAAATAAATGGCTGAGTTTCGCTTACCAAAAAATTCAAGAATAATGAAGGGCAAGACCTTCCCTGCGCCCGAGGGCGCCACCCGGACCAGGACGTTCAAGGTCTATCGCTGGGACCCGGACGATGGGGAAAACCCCCGTGTGGATAGTTACGTAGTAGATCTCGACAGCTGTGGCCCAATGGTGCTGGATGCGATCATCAAGATCAAAAACGAGATTGACCCAACTTTGACTTTTCGCCGCTCCTGCCGGGAAGGAATTTGCGGGTCCTGCGCAATGAACATCGATGGCACCAATACCCTGGCTTGTACCAGGCCCATCTCGGATTTCAAGGGCGATGTGAAAATCAATCCCTTGCCGCATTTGCCGGTGGTCAAGGATATCGTCCCGGATATGAGTCATTTCTATGCTCAGTACGCGACCATCCGGCCATGGATTCGTACCCAGAGCACAACGCCTCCGGACAGCGAGCGTCTGCAGTCCAAAACGGATCGTGAAAAGCTGGACGGCTTGTACGAATGTATCCTGTGCGCCTGTTGCTCTACATCCTGCCCCAGCTACTGGTGGAATGGCGATCGCTACCTCGGACCGGCCGTCCTGCTACAGGCCTACCGCTGGCTGGCGGATTCCAGGGACGAAGCCACCGGTGAGCGGCTGGATGACCTGGAAGATCCGTTCAGGCTGTATCGCTGCCACACCATCATGAACTGCACAAAAACCTGCCCCAAGGGCCTGAATCCAGCGAAATCCATCGCTGAAATCAAGAAAATGCTGATCGCCCGCAGGGGCATCTGAGCCCGGCCCCTGGTGCATCTGCAGTTAGCCGGGATACTGGTGCAAAATGCCAGCTAGCCGTGTCAGCAAGCTAAAGTGGCTGTGCCGGCGTGGCATGAAAGAACTGGATGTGCTCCTCGAGCGGTTCCTGGACCAACATCAGCAACTGTTGCTGGACGGTTACTGGCCGGAACTCGAATCCTTGCTGCAGAATGAAGACGACCTGCTCTGGGACTGGTTGCAACAGCCAGCCTGCGAGCCAGCCGCAGCCTACCGGGATGTGCTGGAAAAAATCCGTGCCGGACGAGGGTAGCTTCATTGAATTACAGACCGGAGAAGCTGCCTGGCTAAAAGCAGCCCGGTTGATCCTGGCTGTGCTGGCTGTCATCGCGCTACTGACTGCAAACACCTCGTGGGTGTGGAAACTTGCCTCTCTTATCGTCCTTATGCTGACGTTTTCCCTGATTTACCTGCAATCGCACCGCAGCGGTGGCATCCGGGTCGTGCACCTCTACCGCAACGGGGCCGTGACTCTTTGGAATGGGCAGGACATGGAAATTCCTGCTGTATTGGAAGGCGTTCCATGGCTGACACCCTGGGTCAGCATATTATCTGTCGGTCGTTTCGATCGCTGGCCAAGACAGCGGCTGGTGGTGTGTTGCAGTAATAATCATCCCGACGACTACCGCCACATGTTGAACTGCCTGCGGCTCGGGAGTGCAGCTAATGGCATACTAAGCCCACGATGAGCAAGGAACAGCCAACGGGCGGGGCCAGCACTTTTGACGTTTTGATGGATGCGGCGGTTGACGCCATCATCCTCATAGATGACAGAGGGGCAATATTGCGGTTCAACCGGGCTGCACAAAAGATTTTCGGTTATCCAGCGGATTTTGTTCGCGGAAAAAATGTGAGCATGCTGATGCCTGAACCCGATCGCAGCAAGCACAATGCGTATCTGGAACGCTACCTGAAATCCGGGAATGCCGAGATCATAGGCCGCGAACGGGAAGTATCAGGAGTGCGCAGCACCGGACTGGTATTTCCGATGCGACTGTCTGTAGGCGAGGTCGGAAGGGAGCATGGCGGCAAGCAATTTGTCGGCATCCTGCGTGATCTCTCGGAACAAAAGGCGATAGAGGAGCAGGTTCACCAACTGGAGGAGCAGCTTGTTCATGCAGACCGGCTGGTCATCCTGGGTGAACTCACAGCCGGGATCGCGCATGAAATCAATCAGCCTCTAACGGCAATAGCCGCTTACGCGGATGCCGGAAGACACCTGGTAGAGCGAAGCGTGGATGCCAGCCCCGAGGATATTCATGGCATTTGCGAGCGCATAGGCGAGCAATCACGCAGGGCCGCTGAAGTGGTGCAACGCTTACGTAAGCTGGTACGCACAGGTACCGTCAGTAAAGCCAGTCATGACTTAAATAAAATTATTAGAAATACCTTGTTACTATTTGAATATGAACTAAATAAATCAGGTATTGATCTTGTTTTTATGGCTGGGGAAGGACTTCGGAACCTGTACGTGGATGAAATTCAGATACAGCAGATTCTGGTGAACCTGGTCAAGAACAGCCTGGATGCAATCAACGCGGTCGGCCAGTCAGACGGGCGAATTGAAATTCAGGTGAAAATTGTCGGTAAAGAAGTTGCCGTGGCTGTGCAGGATAACGGCCCGGGCGTTCCGGCAATACTCCGCCCGCAACTGTTCGATTCGTTTTTTACGACCAAGCCCAAGGGGGTCGGTTTGGGGCTCTCGATTTGTAAGAATATTGCTGCCGCTCACGGCGGTAGCCTGGGCTACACCAGCCCGGCAGAGGGTGGTAGCTGCTTTACGCTGAGATTACCGCTGGAGCACATAGGTTGAACGAAGGTCATTGCAAAATCTGTATTATCGATGACGATGAGGCAATCAGGGAGTCTCTGCGCCTGCTGCTGTTTGCAGATGGCTTGAATAGTTGCACTTTCGAGTCTGCCGATGCATTCCTGCAAGACGGCAACTGCATTGAATTCGATTGCATGCTGCTGGACATCAGAATGCCGGGCACGGATGGCCTGGAACTCTTTCAGATACTGAATCGCCAGCAACTGTCCTATCCGGTGATCTTCATCACGGGCCATGGGGATATTCCACTCGCTGTTTCCGCCATAAAGCAGGGCGCTTACGATTTCCTCACCAAACCGTTCAAGGAAGGCGAGCTGATCAGCAGGATTCACGCAGCGATAGAGCACCACAAATCAACTCGTGAACAGGTACAGGAGCGGCATCAACTCCAGCACCGCGTCGGCTTGTGTACGCCCAGGGAACATGACGTGATGCGCTTGCTGGTCAAGGGCTTGCCTAACAAGGGAATTGCCGAAGCCCTGGGCATCAGCCCCCGCACAGTTGAGATTCATCGTGCGCACGTGATGGAGAAAATGGAAGCCGATTCGCTGCCCGCGCTGGTGCGAATGATTGCGGTGCTGGGGGAGAGCTAAACCACGCAACGCACTAATCAGCAGTCAAATTTCTACCTCATCCTGTGATTTTATCTATCTTTTTTGCCTCAGCTTGATCCAGGACATTTCAATACTACGTATTTTCCCTGATGGTATGAAGGAGCCAAGTCGTTAGCATGCCGCCAACAGCTGGGCCTGTATTACAAGGTTGACGAGGAATTGTGCGGGGGCTCCGGGATTAAACAGAAAAGCAAAAAAGGTGTTGTGGTTCTCATTGAGCCGGATACTAGCGTACGCGATGCGCTGGTAACCTTGCTGCATGGTGAGGGCTGGGCAGTGAACTGCCTGGACCAGTGCACAGAATTGGCCAATGCACTCGAGGAAGAAGGCATAATCGCTGTCATCAGCGAGTCGAGCCTGCCGGACTGTACACCGCAGGAGATCCTCGAGTGGTGCAATGCCAGAAAAATACCCGTCATTTTCACCGGACATGATTTATCATTGCAGGGTGCTGTGGACCTGATCAGGCAAGGGGCAAGCGATTTCCTCGACAAGCCTTTCCCGCAGGGCAGACTGGTCGATTTGCTGAATGACATGTCTACAAGGCAAAATGCATAAATAATTCCCTTACAATAGATAGAGTTCCCCCGGAGGCTAACGAGATGAAAGAAAAAGTGATTGATCGGCGTGGTTTTCTGAAAATGGGCGTGAAGGCCGGTGGCGGTGTTCTGGCCTTGTCGGCCATCCCCATCCATTTGATGGCTCAGGACAAAGTGACCGAGGATGAAGCACTGGCGCAAGCCATGGGCTATGTGCTGGATGCCACGACAACCGACACCAAAAAGTTTCCCAAACGCGCAGGTGATGCTGGCGCCAGCCAGTTCTGCGACAACTGTGCCTTGTTCAGCGGCGAAGCAGATGCCGAATTTGCGCCCTGCAGCATTTTCCAGAACCGCCTGGTGGCAGGGAAGGGCTGGTGCAACGCCTGGGTGGCCAAAACCTGACAAACCAACTCCCGGCCGGAAGCGACCGGGAGTTTTTTTTGCGCCGGGCAGGCGATCGTTCTGCCCGCCTACGTTTTGTGATTCAACAAGTGGGAAATTGATATGACCTACAACGATAAAGTGGTGCGGCAATTTGTCGTCATGACTGTGATCTGGGGTATTGTGGGCATGCTGGTTGGCGTCATCATCGCCGCCCAGCTGTGGCTGCCACAACTTAACTTCGACATACCCTGGCTGAGTTATGGCAGATTGCGGCCCTTGCACACCAACGCCGTCATTTTCGCATTCGGTGGTTGTGCACTGATCGGTACGTCATTATATGTCGTGCAGCGAACCTGCCATGTGCGCTTGTTTGCCGGCGGGCTGGCGTCTTTCGTCTTCTGGGGCTGGCAACTGGTGATCCTGTCGGCCGCCGTCTCCCTGCCGCTGGGGTTTACTCAGGGCAAGGAATATGCAGAGCTGGAATGGCCTATCGATTTGCTGATTACGGTTGTCTGGGTGGCTTATGCGGTCGTATTCTTTGGCACCATAGTCAAGCGACGGGTCAGTCACATATACGTAGCTAACTGGTTTTATGCTGCTTTCATCCTGACCATTGCCTTACTGCATATCGTTAATAACCTCTCGCTTCCGGTTAATGCTTTCAAGTCCTACGGGATATACACCGGTGCGGTTGATGCCATGGTTCAGTGGTGGTACGGCCATAACGCGGTTGGTTTCTTCCTGACCGCGGGCTTCCTGGCGATGATGTACTACTTCGTGCCCAAGCAGGCGGAGGGCCCGGTCTATTCCTACCGGCTTTCCATTGTGCATTTCTGGGCGCTGATTGGGGTCTACATGTGGGCCGGGCCGCACCACCTGCACTACACGGCACTGCCCGACTGGGTGCAGTCCATTGGCATGGTGTTCTCCCTGATTCTGCTGGCGCCGAGCTGGGGCGGCATGATCAACGGTGTCATGACCCTCTCCGGACACTGGCACAAGTTACGCACGGACCCGGTGCTGAAATTCATGATCGTGGCACTTAGCTTCTACGGTATGTCGACCTTCGAGGGCCCGATGATGTCCATCAAGACGGTCAATGCCCTGAGCCATTACACCGACTGGACGATTGGACACGTTCACTCGGGCGCATTGGGGTGGGTTGCCATGATGACCATTGGTTCGCTGTATAGCCTGATCCCGCGGCTGGTGGGTGAAAAAACCATGCACAGCGTCAAGGCCGTGGATATGCATTTCTGGATCGCAACCATTGGCATTGTGCTGTACATCACATCCATGTGGATTGCCGGTGTGATGCAGGGCCTGATGTGGCGCGCATTCAACGACGACGGTACGCTGACCTACACCTTTATCGAAACCATCGCTGCCACCAAGCCGTACTACGTGATCCGGTTGCTGGGCGGCCTCCTGTTCCTGAGTGGCATGTTCATTATGTTGTGGAATCTGTGGAAGACCATGCTGCAAAGGCCTGCGCAAGAATTTGCAGCGGCTGAACCGGCGCACTGGGGAGAGCAGAGATGAGCGGAGGACATAAAAGATTAGAGAAGAATATCGGCCTGATGGCGGTTTTTATCGTGATCGTAATCAGCCTCGGTGGCCTGGTCGAAATCCTGCCATTGATCTTCCAGGATCAGGTCCGGTTGCCTGCTGAGGGCGTCAAACCCTATCCGGCTCTTCAGGCGGCAGGACGCGACATCTACGTTCGTGAGGGTTGTTACAACTGCCATTCGCAGATGATCCGGCCGTTCCGCAGTGAAACAGAACGCTACGGCGCGTTCTCGGTGGCGGGTGAGTCGGTATATGATCGCCCGTTCCAGTGGGGTTCCAAACGTACCGGGCCTGACCTTGCCAGGGTCGGTGGGCGCTACAGTGACGAGTGGCATGTCATTCACCTGACCAATCCACGCAACGTGGTGCCGGAATCCAATATGCCCGGCTATCCCTGGCTGCTGGAAAGTACGGTGGATCCGGAGCTGATCCAACGTAAATTGAGCGTATTGCAAACCCTGGGCGACCCGTATACAGATGAGGACGTCTCTGCTGCCGGCGATGCTGTTGACGGCAAGACTGAAATGCAGGCCCTGGTGGCTTACCTGCAGGGTCTGGGCCTGGCCAGGCGCAACCGCTGAGATGAATCTCACGGATCTGAATATGGACCTGGTACGTGGAATCCTGATGGTTGGGCTGATTATCGCATTCCTGGGCATGTGGGCCTGGGCATGGAGTGGCAAACGCAAAGAGGTATTCCACGAAGCCAGCATGCTTCCGCTGGAGGAAGATAATGGGCAAATACCGCAGGAAAGTGATTCGCGGGGCAATGGCAAGAAAGACGGAATCGAGGAGTAATCCATGCTGAATTCATTCTGGAACTGGTTCGTAATCATCATCTCCATTGCCAGTATTCTCGGCTGTTGGTGGCTGTTGCACTGGACCAGAGGGGTTTCCGATCGCGAAGGAGAGGAAGTTGGTTCCACCGGGCACATTTGGGACGAGAATATCCGCGAATTGAATGCGCCCTTGCCACGCTGGTGGTTGCACCTGTTTAACATCACCATTATTTTCGCTTTTCTCTACCTGCTGTTATTCCCCGGACTGGGTAACGTTCCGGGCATACTGGGCTGGACCCAGATCGGGCAATATGAATCCGAGCGCGCTGCTGCGACAGAGGCACAGGAATCCGTTTACGCGCGATTCCGTGATATGGATCCGGCAGCCCTGACGGCGGATGCAGAGGCCAATGAAATAGGCCACAGGCTGTTTGCGAACAATTGCGCCATGTGTCACGGCTCGGATGGCCGTGGCGCCAGGTCTTTCCCCAACCTGACTGACAACGACTGGCTGTACGGTGGTTCTTTCGAGCAGGTGTTGACCAGCATCAACAAAGGTCGCGTGGGCACGATGCCACCATGGGGCGCGGTATTGGGTGAAGACGGTGTTAGCGAAGTTGTTGCCTATGTTCAGCAGTTGGCCGGTCAGGAAGTTGATGCTCAATTGGCTGAGGCCGGACAAGCGCGTTATGCCACGATCTGTATTGCCTGTCACGGCATGGATGGCACCGGTAACCAGGCTCTGGGTGCACCCAATCTGAGCAACAACATCTGGTTGTACGGTGGTGATGCAGCCTCGATCGCAGAATCTGTCAACATGGGCCGCGCAGGCAAGATGCCGGCGCATGAGAACCTGCTGAATGAAGATCGCCGCAGGTTGCTTGCTGCATACGTGACCGGGCTTTCGGAACGGCAATAGGCGAAAGCTTTGCGCAGCGAAACCAAGGCATGAACAACAGGACTGAAAGCATCCCCGGGCGCTGGGGCCGGCGCAGGCGTGACATTGGCATTTCGATCTGGATTGCTTTTTTGGCCGCTTGCATTGGTACCTTCGTAATCTTCGCGGTCTTGGATCCGGACGCATTGAATGACGCCTGGGTCCTGCCCTGGGAAATGGGCCGCAGGCTGGCCTACAGCCTGGGCTTTCTGTTCCTGTTCATCGTCAGCCTGATCGCCAGCAGCATGACTGTTTTTATGATCCGCACGGGCCCGGGCCAGGGGCACGCGAGTGGCCAGGGCAGAAGACCGCCGCCGGAGATCGAGTCTCCAACCGAAAAGAATCCTGACCTGGATATCGGAGACCTCTAGTGGCCGACACATCGGCGGCAGGCGAATCGCTGTACTGCAAGGAACCGAAGGTCTATCCCAGGCACGTCACCGGGCGCTTTGCGCGGTTGCGGGTCATTGCGGTCTGGGTCCTGCTCGGATTGTATTACGTCCTGCCATGGATCAATGTAGGCGGCAACCAGTCCGTCCTGTTCGATCTGCCGGCGCGCAAATTTTATATCCTTGGCTTTACGTTCTGGCCGCAGGATTTCATTTACCTGGCGTTGCTTATGGTAACCGCAGGCCTGTCGCTGTTTTTCTTCACAGCGCTCGCCGGCCGCCTGTGGTGCGGATTTGCCTGCCCGCAAACGGTATGGACCGAAGTGTTCGTGATGATCGAACGCTGGACAGAAGGCGACCGGCCAAAACAGATGAAGCTGGACGAGGCGCCGTGGAGCCGGGGGAAGATTTTAAAAAAATCATCCAAGCAGTTTCTATGGATCACTTTCGCAGCCTGGACTGGTTTTACTTTCGTCGGTTTTTTCACCCCGGTACGGGAACTGACTGACAACATTCTGAACCTGACACTGGGACCGTGGGAGACATTCTGGTTGGTCTTCTACGGCTTTGCCACCTACGGCAATGCCGGTTTCCTGCGTGAGCAGGTTTGCAAATACATGTGTCCTTACGCTCGTTTCCAGAGCGCCATGTTTGACCAGGACACGCTGATCATTTCCTATGACGAGGAACGCGGCGAACCTCGTGGCGGCAGGAGAAAGAATACGGATCTCGAGGAAGCCGGCCTGGGTGAATGCATCAACTGCACGCTGTGCGTACAGGTGTGCCCGACCGGCATCGACATCCGCAATGGCCTGCAGTACGAGTGCATCGCCTGCGCCGCCTGCATAGATGTATGTGATCAGGTCATGGATAAAATGGAATATCCGCACGGCCTGATTCGTTTCACCACCGAAAATGCACTCAAACACAAGCAGGCACACGTATTACGTCCACGAATTTTCGTCTACGCAGCCCTGCTGCTGGTGATCATCAGTGGCACCTTGTGGTCCATGACGCACCGGACGCCCCTGCGCGCTGACCTGATCCGGGATCGTAACGCGTTGTATCGGGAACTCCCCGATGGCATGATCGAGAATGTGTACACGCTGAAAATCACCAATATGGATGATGTACCGCACCAGTATGAATTTGTCCTGCCTGATGACGCTGATGCGCAGATTGATACATCGAAACCCATGGCATTGCATGCAGAAGAAGTGACCGGCATTTCCGTGCGTATCAGGATGCCGAGGTCTGCGGGGCAAGGCGTGCAGAATCTGAAACTGGAATTGCGGGCTGAAGATGAACCGTCCATCTCCAAAATCATTGAGACCAAAGTAATGCTGCCTATAGAGTTCGGGAATAAGTGATGGTGGAAAATCTGAGCAACCAGCAACGTCCCTGGTACAAAGAGCCCTGGCCATGGGTGGCAATCGCCATTCCTGGCGCCGCTGTCATCATGGGGTTTATCACTTTATACCTTGCGCTCAGCAATCCGGACTACCTGGTAGTTGAAGACGAGCAATACCAGGTCATTGAGTCCGAACTTCGCGCCCAACCGCAAGCTGCATCATCGCCTGAACCAGACCCTGACCTGGGCAACGACCCGGAAAACGGGAACCGCGGTGACGATGATGGAGAGCACTGAAAACGCCTGTTTTCACTGCGGTGAACCCATACCCGCCGATGTAAAACTGTTTGTCTTGCGCGACGGACAGGAAAAAGCTGTTTGCTGCTCAGGCTGCCAGGCCGTTGCCCAGTTGATTTTCGGTACCGGGCTGGGGCGCTACTATCAATTCCGGCAGGAACTGGGCCGCACAGCTGAAGAAGACTCAAA
>DAOWGA010000161.1 GCA_030637665.1 Lysobacterales bacterium
ACGCTCACTTTCCGGTCATCCGTCACCAGGTTGACATAGGGATTCTCGAGGAGTGGCCTTCGGTCAAGCTGGGCGCCGGATTTATTGATGTACTGATGGATGCTTTGCCGGGCCTTACGGAGCACAGCTGTTCTTACCAGGATGCCGGTGGTTTCCTGCGCCGGCTGCGTGAAGATGAAGGCACCTGGATGGCGCATATCTGGGAACACGCCTCGATCGAACTGCAGAACATGGCCGGTTCCGGTGTCTCATTCGGCAAGACGCGCAGTATGGGGCCAAGCGGTCACTACAACATGGTCTTCGAGTACAAGCAGCGGGATGTCGGCCTGGAAGCAGCGCGAATTGCCCGCCAGTTGCTAATGAGCATGTTGCCCGAGAGAATCAGGGATGAGCTGGAAAGCGAAATTGACGCTGATTTCAACTTCGAGCAGGAGCGCGACGATTTCATCCGTTTTGCGCAGCGCAAAGAGCTGGGTCCCAGTACCGCTTCGCTGGTAAAGGCGGCATCGGAACGCGAAATCCCCTTCCTGAGGCTGAACAAGTATTCGCTGGTGCAATTCGGCCACGGGCGATATCAGCAACGCATCCAGGCCACGATTACCAGCAAGACTCCGCATATCGCAGTGGAGATTTCCTGCGACAAGGAAGACACACATAACCTGTTACGGGACCTCGGCCTGCCGGTGCCGCAACAAAGGGTGGTCTATTCTGAGCGCCAGGCGGTAAGAGCTGCACGCACAATCGGCTACCCGGTCGTGACCAAACCCCTGGACGCAAACCATGGGCGCGGTGTTTCCATCAACCTGGTCGAGGATGAGCAAGTCCGCACGGCATACCATGTTGCCCGTGAAAATGCTCGTGGGCGCAGCGTGCTGGTAGAAAGCTATATCGAGGGCATGGACCACCGCATGCTGGTCATCAACGACGAGCTGGTGGCCGTGGCCAAGCGCGTGCCAGGCCATGTCAAAGGTGATGGGAAAAGCACCATTGCTGAACTGGTGGACATTGTGAACCAGGATCCCCGCCGTGGTATTGGGCACGAAAAAGTGCTCACACGCCTGGAACTGGATCACCAGGCGCAGCGCCTGATGGAAAAGGCTGGCTATGATTCGTAAACAGTGCTGTCAGAAGGTGATGATTTTTACATGCGCTCAACCTTTACCCTGTACACTGGTGGCACAGCTATCGATCTGACCGATGTGGTACACCCGGATAACCGTGAAATGGCGGTCAGGGCGGTGCAGTCCATCGATCTTGACGTAGGGGGCGTGGATTTTCTCACCTCGGATATAACGCAGTCCTACAAGGAAGTCGGCGGTGCGATCGTGGAAATCAATGCAGCACCCGGATTCCGCATGCACGTGGCTCCCTCTGAAGGCGAACCGCGGGATGTGTCCGGCAAAGTAATGGATATGCTGTTCCCACAGGGTACGCCGAGCCGTATTCCGATAGCGAGCATCACCGGGACCAACGGCAAGACAACCACATCCAGAATACTGGCCCATATTCTGAAAACCGCGGGCCACACCGTGGGCATGACATCTACCGATGGCGTGTACATCGACGGCCGGCTTTCAGTCAAGGGCGACATGACCGGCCCGACCTCCGCCCACATCGTGTTACGCGATCCGACTGTGGATTTCGCCGTGCTGGAAACGGCGCGCGGTGGCTTGCTGCGGGCGGGTCTCGGCTACCGTCGCTGTGATGTCGCTGCCTGCCTGAATGTGGCTTCAGACCACCTCGGCTTGAGGGGTATCGACACCCTGGAACAATTGGCTGAGCTCAAGCGTATTCCGATCGAGGTGGCCAGGAACACAGCGGTACTGAATGCGGATGACGAGCTTTGCCTTCGAATGGCTGATTACACCCAGGCGGAGCATCTTTGCTATGTGACCATGAACCCGGCTCACAGCCTGGTGAAGGAACACATCCAGGCCGGCGGCCGGGCCATGGTGCTGGAGCAAGGCATCTATGGAGACATGATCACCCTGTATGACAACGGGACGCACTTTCAACTGTTGTGGACACACCTGATCCCGGCCACAATGGAAGGCAAGGCCACGCATAACGTACAGAATGCGATGTTCGCAGCCGCCCTGGCCTTTGGCATGGGCAAGTCTCTGGATGATATCCGCCACGGACTGCGTACTTTCAACTCCACCATTTTCCAGGCGCCCGGACGCATGAACGTGTTCGATGAACACCCATTCCGCGTGATCCTGGATTACGGGCACAACGCGGCTGCCATTCAAAGCATTGGCCAGTTGGTCGATCGTCTGGAAGTCGGAGGCCGGCGTATCTGCGTACTGGCAGCACCGGGCGACCGCCGCGATGAGGATATTCGGGCGATTGCACAGGCCGCCGCGGGACATTTCGATTATTACATCTGCAAGGCGGACGATAACCGGCGTGGCCGGGGTGAAGATGAAGTACCGCAAATGTTGCGCGCCCAGTTGCTTGAAGACGGTGAGCGGGATGATGTTATCGAAGTCATCCCCGGCGAACCTACAGCTGTCACGACCTCGCTGGAAATGGCCCGTGAGGGAGACCTGGTTGTGATATTCGGGGATGACATCGAGCGCTGTTGGAAGCAGATAGCCGGTCACGAAGTCGAGGGTGAAGATCAGGCTGGTGTAGAATCGGAGAGGCCTGCGCAGAGCTTTGTCGAGGAGAATCCCGAAGCGTTCATGCTGGATCCTGGCGCAGAACTGATCCGGGATGAACGAGGTGTGCGAATTGCCCGGGTTGACGAAGATTCAGACTGATCCAGAGTGCGGGACGGGCCAGGCAAAGCCATGAAAGCGGAACTGAAAGACAGCCGGCGCCTGACCGGAGCCAACCTTTACTGGGACCACCCCAGCGCCATTATCGATGTCATCGTCGATGGCTCCGCGGAGTCCGTCATCCTGGCCTGGGAACAGGCGGTTCAGCGGCTGCTTGCAGCAGTCGGCCGGGCAGAAGAAAAAACCTGTTTCCGTATTTTCGACGGCGGCGCCAGCCTG
>DAOWGA010000052.1 GCA_030637665.1 Lysobacterales bacterium
AACTCCCGGCCATTTAAGAAAGGTCAGAGTCTATCACCGCTATAATGTGGCTGGATATCTTGAGCCAGGGACTTCATGTTCAAACGATTTTTGAGTGAATTGCGTCACCGCCGTGTGTTACGAGCCGCGGTGGCTTATGCAATAGTCGCCGCAGCGGTAGTCGAATTCACCGATATTATGACACCGGCCCTGGGTCTGCCGGAGGGATTGCTTCGTGCGGTGATTATCGTCGCACTGGCGGGGTTTCCGGTAGTCATCGTGCTGGCCTGGTTTTTCGACTTGACTGCAGGCGGTGTCGTGCGCGGTACCTCGACGCCAGAGACTTCATCCAGTCGCCGAACCCAGCTGTTCAGCATCATGCTCATCGGCTTGCTGGCTACTGCTGTTGTCTACCTCAGCTATCGATTGTATTGGGAAAGCCAGGACCAGCCCGGTTTCGAACGGGGTATGTCCATTGCAGTATTGCCTTTTTCCAGCATTTCAGCGGAGGCGGAGCCGGAAACGGCCTATTTCAGCGACGGTGTCGCCGAAGAGATCCTGAATGCACTTTCAAAAGTCGAGGGCCTCAGGGTGGCTGCCCGGACTTCTTCTTTTGCTTTCCGCGAATACGATGTGCGGGACGTGGGCGAAGCGCTCGATGTGTCGGTGGTACTGGAAGGTACTGTGCGGCGTGCAGGCGACCAATTGCGGATATCCGCTCAGCTGGTGGATACCGGCAGTGGTTTTCAGCTTTGGTCGGACGTGTATAACCATGAACTCCAGGATGTTTTTCAGATCCAGGAAGAGATTGCCCATGCCATCGTCAAGGCCTTGCGGCTCGAGTTGTTGGGCGCTACCGGTACGCGACTGGTGACGCCCGGTACGGACAGTACTCAGGCCTATGACAAATATCTCGAAGGACGCAATGTGCTGCAGGCCCGGACACCATCGGCAGCTCAAAAGGCGATTTCCATATTCGGGGAAGCCCTTGAATTCGATCCCAGCTATGCGCAGGCATATGCCGGCCTGGCCGATTCCTGGATCTTGCTTCGGGAGGTGGGCAATTTATCATTGTTGGAAGCAACGCAGCAGTCGCACGCAGCGATTACAAAAGCACTTCAGCTCAATGCCGCTTTGCCGGAGGCCCAGGCCTCCCTGGGTTTATGTGTTCTCGGTGGCGGCGCAATAACGGAAGCCGGGCGCCAGTTTCAAAAAGCCATAGAGCTCGATCCGGAATACTCTGATGGTTACCTCTTGCGCGCCAATCTGTTGCGTGACCAGGGTTATCTGGCTGAAGCAACCCGGGTCTACAATCAGGCGTTGGCGCTGGACCCGTTCAATCCGGCCATAATCGAAAATATGGCGCTGTTATTTGCATTTCAGGGGCGGTTTGATACGGCAATTGAGCAGCTCACCGCCTCGGCGCAGAAGAATCCGGGACGGCTGACGGCAAGTCTTATCGCGTCCCGGGTGTGGGCTCTGGCGGGGGACAATGAAAAGGCCCGGGAGCATGCGAGACGCGCGGTTGAACTCATCCCGGAAAGCCCGGTTGCCCTTGCGGCACTGGTCGAGGGCAATGTGCGGCTTGAGCATCTGGATCAAGCGCGAGCGGCATTGCAACGAATGCGCGATACAGCTCCCAACAATGAAACCGCGATTATCGCAACCATGCGGTATTATTTGATGACGGGAGATTTTGGCGCGCTTGATTCTTTGGCCACCTCACGCATTGAGCGATTCATTGACAAGCCGGGCTGGACCGGTACTGAATTCCTTTTTGAGCGTGTGAGGTGGGCCGCCACGGCGCGACTGGCTTTGGGCGATGCCCGCGGTGCGCGTGAATTGCTTGAAAGGGGCATCCCGAATCCCGCCGGGCTCGATCCGCGCCCAGGCGCTGTGCATACGCTGGCGCTGCTGGCTCGGGCAAGGAGCCTGGATGGCGATCCGCAAGGGGCCACAGAGATTGCAGGTATTGCGGGCCAGCTTATCGATCGCGCACGGGCTCAAGGCTGGGGCGGGAGTCAACTTGAGTATGCACTGGCAACCGTTGCGGCATCAACAGATTCTTCTGCCCTGGCGCTGGAACACCTGCGTGATGCCATGGAAGCCGGTTGGGATGATTTCGTGTTTGCCAATCACGATCCCGTCATGCTGGATATCGTTCAGCTACCCGGCTATCGAGCGCTGTTGAAATAGGGTGGGCAGCGCCCGGCTTATTTGACATCTTTGCAGTTTATTGGCTAAGCTTGTCGGGCCAGACTTGGTAATGGGCAAAGAATAATTAAGGGAAAATGTAAGTTAACGTAACAAAATTGCTCAAGAACCAAGGGGATTAGAAATGAACTGCAGTCACTTACTGCGCCTGCTGCGAGCAGGGGTTAGTGTCGTTTTATTCAATTTTTTCTTTCTCAGCAGCAGTACCGTTTTTGCGATACCGGCAGCACCCTTTCCTTTCAGCGAATTCCAGCCTGATGGCAGTGAAATCACCCTGTATTCAAGGGGTGATGAACACTACAACTGGATGGAAGATCGTGATGGCTACACTGTGGTCAGAAATCGTGGTTGGTTTGAATACGCTGAACAAGGGCCGTCCGGCCATCTGAATCCCAACGGGATGATTGTTGGCCGTGATAATCCGCGGGCAGTCGGGCTGCAAAAACACATCCTGCCGGCACCGGCCGTCAGGGCGCAGTCCGCGAAAAAGGTCAATGGCGTGAGTGACGGCAGTGGTGGCGCTTCTGCTCCGGAAGCCGTCGGGCCGTCGGGCGCCATTAAGAACCTGGTTGTCATGATTCGGTTCTCTGATCATACAGGCCGGACTCTGCCCAGTGTTGCCGACGTAGATGTTCTGTTTAATGCAGTAGGTGGCGATCCGACTCTGGCGCCTACGGGCAGCGTCAGGGATGTTTATTACGAAAACTCCTATGGCCAGATGACACTGAACTCCGAGGTGAATCCGGGTATCGGCGACTGGATTACAGTTTCGAATACAGAAGCGTATTACGCCAATGGGAAATCAGGTGACTCGACCCTTTGGCAGGCATTGCGCGAAGCGCTGGATATTCTGGACGCTCAGATTAATTTCAATGAATACGATACAGATAACGACGGACGCATCGATTCCATAGCTTTTATCCATTCCGGCTATGGCGCTGAATGGGGTGGAACGGATGCTTACGGCAGCGCTTATCAAAACCGTATCTGGTCCCACCGCTGGGCGATTCAGCCGCAGTGGAATTCCAACGATGGTGTGTCCGTGTTCGATTACCACATCAGTCCGGGTGTCTGGGGCACTTCGGGATCGTCCATCGGCCGTATCGGCGTGATTTCCCACGAGACCGGCCATTTCTTCGGCCTGCCGGATCTGTACGACACAGACAGCGGCGCCGGTGATGGTATTGGTTCCTGGGGCATGATGGCGAACTCGTGGGGTTTTAACGGTACGCAGCGCTGTCCGCCGCATTTCTCGCCGTGGTCCAAGATAAACCTGGGTTGGTATACACCCACGGTGATTACCGAAACGGGCCAGTACGTGATCAATCAGACAGAAACGAATGCAGAAGTTTATCGCATCAATTCCGGATTCCCCTCAGGCGAATACCTGTTGATTGAAAACCGTCAGGATGTGGGCTTCGACTGCAGCGTCCCACAGGGTGGCGTCGCCATCTGGCATATTGATGACACTGCGAGCTACAACACCCAGGGTTATCCGGGTCAGGGTGGATGGCCCGAGAATGGCAACCACTACCGGGTCGCGCTGTTGCAGGCCGATGGCAACTACAACATGGAAAGAGGAAATAACCGGGGTGATTCCACGGACATGCATCATGCCGCGGGCGTTGACGCGATCGGGCCCGGGCCCGGCAATCACCCCAACACCGATACCTATCAGGGTGGCAACATCAACCTGACCGGCATCACGATTTCCGATATTTCGGCCTCCGGCTCATCCATGACATTTTGTTTTAATGGTTGTACCGGTATTCCAGCACCCGCAGCACCCACTGGCATGAGCGCCACTGCCGTTTCCGACAGCCAGATCAACCTGAATTGGGTGGATAATGCTGATAATGAAGGTGATTACCGGCTTGAACGGTCCGATGACGGAGTCGCAGGTTGGGGCGCCATTGCCAGCCTGGGCGCCAACAGCACCAGCTACAGCGACACCGGGCTTGCGGCCAGCAACGACTTCTTCTATCGCGTTGCCGCTCACAACTCTGCGGGCTATTCCGCTTACGACACCGCTAATGCGACAACCAATGATCCTCTGCCGTTCGTAGACTATGTAGCCCAGGCCCAGTCGACCAGTGAAGGATCAGTTTCAGGTGCCTTGATAAATACCCATTTCAATGATGGATTAGTGCAGAGCATCACCGAGCGGCAAATCGGTGGTAATGCACGTAAAAGCCGTAGTTCCCTGTCTCACCGCTGGACCTTCAATGTGGCGCCGGGTACGACCGGCATGACATTGTCTGCCAATGCCTGGAGCAGTGGCTCCAGTGATGGTGATGATTTCCAATTCCAGTGGTCGACCGACGGCAGCAGCTATAGCAATGCCTTCTCGGTGTCGTCTCTTTCTCCGGACAACCAGCAAAGCACAGTTTTGCCGGTCGATCTTTCGGGCACGGTTTATGTGCGGGTAATTGACACCGATAATAGACGGGGTACTGTTGCTCTGGATACCGTATTCGTGAACCACCTGGTCATCCGGGCGGATAACATGCCCGTGACCCCACCGGCCGATCCAAGCGGTCTGGGCGCCACAGACATTGCTCATAACCAGGTGGATCTCAGCTGGAACGACAATGCCGGTGATGAATCTGCCTACGAAGTGCAAAGATCGGAAAGTGGCGGCGGCTTCAGCATCATTGCGACCCTGAGTGCAGACGTGAAGGCCTACAGCGATACCAGCGTTAGTCCAATGACGAGCTATCAATACCGCGTGCGTGCGCTGAAGGGCACGGCTGCTTCTGGCTACAGCACTGCGCCTTCAGTCACCACACCGGACCTGCCTGCGGGAACGATCGTTCTCAATGCCAACGGCGCTAAAGTGAAGGGCAAGCACCAGGTTAACCTGAGCTGGGATGGCTCTAATGGAGACAATATCGATATTCGTCGTAACGGAGAGTTGATCAAAGAGAACATCATTGACGACGGCCTCTACTTTGACGACATTGGAGCCAAGGGGGGTGCTACCTACGACTATGAAGTGTGCTATGCAACTACAAGCACTTGTTCCAACACGGCAAGGGTTGTGTTCTGAGTTAAGCAGCGCCCTGAAGCATACCAATCAAAGGCCGCCTTCGGGCGGCCTTTTAACAGACATCGCGGTTTTTGTTATGGTGAGGGTGTGAGGTAAGCGCCGGCACGTGTTATCTCAGGGTGATGGTCTTCTCGTA
>DAOWGA010000180.1 GCA_030637665.1 Lysobacterales bacterium
GGTGCCCCACCAGACGCCGATGATGCTGGCTTCCTTGAGCAGGGCGATATTCGCCGGGAAGTTGGGTATCTCCCCACAGGCGAAACCGATCACCAGGTAGCGTCCATGCCAGGCCAGTGATCGTAATGACATCTGTGCCAATTCACCGCCGACCGGGTCATAGACAACATCCACGCCCCGGCCTTCGGTCAGTTCCTTCACCGCTTCACGCAGGGATGTTTCTGAGTAGTTGATGGTCTCGTCGGCGCCAGCCTCACGCGCGAATTGCAGCTTGTCCTCACTGCTGGCCGCTGCAATGACTTTCGCGCCCAGGACCCTGGCGATCTCGACCGCGGTAATACCAACGCCGCCGGCCGCACCCAGCACCAGGACGGTTTCACCTGCCTTCAGCTCCGTGCACTGGCGAAAGGCATGGTAGGAAGTTGCATAGGTAATCGTGAACCCCGCACCCTGCTGATAGTTCATGCTGTCGGGCAGAGGCAGGCAGAGCTTTTCAGCGAGCACGCATTTTTCGGCAAAGCCGCCCCCAGTGGGCGTGGCAATGACGCGATCGCCCGGCCTGAACCGGGTGACACCTTCTCCAACGGCTTCGACAATGCCGGACATCTCCCCGCCGGGTATGAAAGGCGGAGGAGTTTTGACCTGGTAGTTGCCCCCGATGATCAGGATATCCGGAAAATTGATACCGGCCGCCTTGACGTCGACCAGCACCTCGCCCGGGCCGGGAACCGGGTCGTCATATTTTTTGATGACCAGGTTTCCGGGCGGGCCGTATTCTTCGCAAACAAGCGCTCTCATCAAGTGACCTCAAACAGGGATGCAGCACCCTGGCCGCCACCGATGCACATGGTGCAGACCACGTATTTCACGCCGCGCCGCTTGCCTTCGATCAGGGCATGGCCCACCAGGCGCGCCCCTGACATGCCGTAGGGATGGCCGATGGAAATGGCGCCGCCGTTCACGTTGAGGTTTTCGTTTGGAATACCCAGCTTGTCGCGGCAGTATACGACCTGCACGGCAAAGGCTTCATTCAGTTCCCACAGCCCGATATCGTCCATGCTCAGGCCGGTGCGTTCCAGTAGTTTCGGAATCGCAAAAATGGGACCGATGCCCATTTCATCCGGCTCGCAACCGGCGATGGCGGTTCCGCGATAGTAACCCAGGGGCTCCAGGCCGCGCTTCTCAGCCAGGCTGGCTTCCATCACAACGGAGGCGGAGGCGCCATCGGATAACTGGCTGGCATTGCCGGCGGTGATGTGGCCGTTTTCGCGCACGGTTTTCAGGCCAGCCAGGCCTTCGAGCGTGGTCGTCGGGCGGTTTCCTTCGTCTTTCTCAAGAACGATGTCATGGAAACTGATTTCCCTGGTCTCTTTATCCATAACACCCATATTGGAGGGCAGGGGGACTATCTCGTCGTCGAAACGGCCCGCTTCCTGGCCCGCAGCCGTGCGCTGCTGACTCTGCAGGGCATATTCGTCCTGGGCTTCCCGGCTTATGCCGTAACGATTGGCGACCACTTCTGCCGTGTCCAGCATCGGCATGTAAATGTGTTCATGCAGTTCCACCAGACGCGGGTCGATCATGCGGTAGGTGTTCATATGCTCGTTCTGCACGATGCTGATGGAGTCGAGGCCGCCACCGACCATGATGTCGATGCCGTCATACATGATGGACTTGGCTGCTGTTGCAATTGCCATCATGCCCGATGAGCACTGCCGGTCGACGGTCATGCCGCCCACGGTGACCGGCAGCCCGCCGGCCAGGGCCGCCAGGCGGGCGATGTTCATGCCCTGCGAACCCTGCGGCATGGCGCAACCCATATTGACGTCCTCAATTTCCGCCGGATCCAGGCCGGATTTTGCCACCGCATGCCTGATGGCGTGACCACCGAGGGTAGGGGATTCGGTATTGTTGAAAGCACCGCGATAAGCCCGTCCGATTGGGGTTCGGGCAGTAGAGACAATGACTGCTTCGCGCATAGAAAATCCTCCGGTTCAGGCTCAGGTCAGATCGATGCCGAGGGCTTTCGCACCCTGCCTGGCGAATTTTTCGGTTTGCTCGAATCCGGCCTGTAATTGGCGCATTCCGTCCTCGTTGTTGATCGCTTCCCAGGCTTCCGCGACGCCGTCCGCCGTCAGGCGATCCGGCGCCAGGTTGACACCCTCGGTTTCAAAGCCCTTGTGGACAGCAAAAGTACCACCGCCCGCACAAAGCACTGTGCGGCTCGGTGCGCCTTCACTGGCCAGGAATACAATTCCGGGGCTCACGGATTCCGGAGACAATAATTTGAACACCGCATCCGGCATCAGGCCATCCGTCATCGCTGTACCGGCGGTTGGGGCCAGGCAATTGACGTGGATGTTGTACTTCGCGCCTTCCAGGTGCAGCGTATTCATCATGCCGACCATGGCCATTTTGGCAGCGCCATAGTTGGTCTGCCCGAAGTTTCCGTACAGGCCGGTGCTGGAACTGGTCATCACGATACGGCCATAGGCCTGTTCACGCATGATGCCCCAAACGGCCTTGGTACAGTTCGCTGAGCCAATCAGGTGTACATCGATAACCAGGCGGAAATCTTCCATCGACATTTTCAGGAACGATTTATCGCGCAGGATTCCGGCATTGTTGATCAGAATATCAATCTGACCCCATTCATCCATGGCCTGCCTGACCATGGCCTCGACCTGCTCCAGATTGGCAACGTTGGCGCCATTGGCAATTGCCTCGCCGCCTGCGTTGCGGATTTCGGCAGCGACAGCTTCGGCATTGGCCGAAACGCCATCTGTTCCACCCAGATCATTTACAACGACTTTTGCGCCGCGTTCGGCCAGCGCCAGTGCGTGGGTACGGCCCAGGCCCTGGCCTGCGCCTGTTACGATGGCAACTCGTCCATCCAGTTTGATAGTCATAATAACTCCAATAATATTATATAAAACAATTAAATATAAAAACTACTTAACAACTAACATTGCAAGAAATTCTGCAATTAATGCAGGTTTTTCGGCATTTTCAATTTCGATGGTTACGGCGGTTTTGATCAACCATTGACCGGGGTTCTTTTCGCTCACTGCAAGAATTTTCTGCTGCGCTCTGATCCGGCTTCCGACCCTTACGGGTTGCAGGAAACGCACTTTGTCTGAGCCATAATTGATGCCCATGACCAGGCCTTCCGGCTTGACGGAGTTTTCCGCCGTGAGGTAGGAGATCAGGGAAAGCGTCAGGAAACCGTGGGCGATCGGGCCGCCAAATGGTGTGAGTGCGGCTTTTTCCGGGTCTACGTGAATGAACTGGTGGTCGTTGGTCGCGTGTGCAAACTGGTTGACCCGTTCCTGGGTAATTTCCATCCAGGAAGAGGGTTCGAGTTCTTTGCCGACGAGTTTCGGAAAATCTGTTGCGTTAATTGTTTCTGGCATTTTGATTCCTCGTATTTCTGTAATTCTCTTTCAGTAACCCCGCTGCCGGGCGAAGCGGTCGAGGTGGAAATAACGATCACCGTACAGGGTTTCCAGGGTGCGGCAACGCTTGAGATAGAAGCCGATGTCGAATTCATCGGTCATGCCGATGCCTCCATGCATCTGGATGGCCTCGGTGGCCGCCTTGTGCGCTGTTTCGCTGAGCTTTGCCTTGGTCAGGCTGGCCAGTTCCGCGTATTCGCCGGAGCCTTCGTCCAGTGTTTGCAGAGCCTTGAGAACCAGCGACTTGCACATCTCGATTTCTCCGAACAGGTGTGCCGCACGGTGCTGCAAAGCCTGGAAACTGCCAATGTGAACGCCGAATTGTTTGCGTTCCTTCAGGTATTCCAATGTGCGTTCGAACGCTTCCTGGGCAATGCCCAGCATCTCGGCCGAGCTGCCGATGCGGGCTACGTCCAGGATTTTTTCCAGCGCGGGCTGGCCCTGGTCCAGGCTACCGAGAAGACTCTCCTCGCCCAGAGCGACATGATTGAACTTCACTTCGGCGGCGGCGTGGATATCCAGCTCGGGATACCTTGTGACACTGACACCTCCAGCATCCGCAGGTACCAGGAACAGAGAGACTCCGCTTCCTGTCCAGGCGCTGACAATAAATGTGTCGGCGATATGGCCATCCAGGACTGCGGTTTTCCTGCCGTTCAGGCGAAAGCCGTCGCCTTCTTTTTCGGCTTCAACGGCGACACGCTCTGGCTCGTGCCGGGTGCTTTCGTCGCAGGCCAGTGCGAGAAGATGTTCGCCGCAGACGACGCCGGGAAGTATGGCGGCGCATTGCTCAGCAGAACCTGCCATTGTCAGTGCGGCAACGGCCGTCATTGCAGTGCCCAGCAGGGGGCTTGGCGTCAGGGTCCGGCCGCTTTCTTCGAGCACGATACCCATGCCGGTATAGCCATAGCCCAGCCCGCCGTGTTCCTCGGGCACCAGGATGGCTGTCCAGCCCATATCGACCATCTCTGCCCACAGGTCACGGGAAAAGCCATCGACGTTGCCGCTGTCGCGGATTTCTCTCAAGTGGCTGACCGGTGCACGTTCCTGCAGAAAATCGCGGGCCGCATCCCTGAGCATCAATTGTTCTTCGTTTAGTACCAGTGCCATGATGGTTTCCTGTATTCCCTATTGGCTCGGTAAGCCAAGGATTCGCTTGGCTACGATATTTAATTGGATCTCTGAAGTGCCGCCTTCGATCGAGTTACCCTTGGTGCGAAGCCAGGTCTTGGGCAGGTGTCCGTGGTGGCTTTCGCCACCTTCCCAGACCAGTGCATCGTTGCCGCCAATGGCCATTAAAAGCTCATAGCGCCGCATATTCAGATCAGTGCCGTAGTACTTGAACATGGAGGAAAC
>DAOWGA010000130.1 GCA_030637665.1 Lysobacterales bacterium
ACTCGATCGAAGTTTACGTGGATGGTGGAGTGCGCAACGGGATTGATGTTGTGAAAGCTGTCGCGTTGGGCGCCGATGGCGTGCTGATTGGCCGTCCCTGGGTGTGGGCCATGGCCGGTCGTGGTGAGCAGGGCCTGACAGACCTTCTTGAGGTATTCCAGCAGGAAATTTCCGTCGCCATGGCCTTGATGGGTGTCAAGCGGATCTCTGAGATCACTCCCGACCTCATCGAACAATAGCGTTTCAGGGCATCTGCTGGACAACCATCGCTTCGATCAGGCGAGGCCCCCTGGATGCCATGGCCTCGGCAAACTGCTGGTGAAACTCCTCGGCGCTGGTGGCTTTTGTTGCCGGCACACCCATGCCTTCAGCAATTTGCACCCAGTTCAGATCCGGCCTGGACAGGTCCAGCATCGACAGGGTCTTGGCAGTGGGCTGGCCGGCGCCGACCCTGGCCAGTTCTATATTAAGAATGGCGTAACTGCGGTTATTCATGATCACCACGGTGACATCCGTGTTTTCCCTGGCCATGGTCCACAAAGCCTGGACGGTGTACATGGCGCTGCCGTCGGCCTGCAGGGCAATGACCTTGCGCTCCGGGCAGGCGATGGCTGCACCGAGACTCAGCGGCAGGCCCTGGCCGATGGCGCCGCCTGTGAGCATCAACCAGTCATGCGGGGCGGCGTTTTCAGTCGCCGGGAATATGCCCAGGCCACAGGTTGCGGCCTCGTCAGAGACGATCGCATCTTCCGGCAAGAGCAGAGTCAGGCTTTGCCCGATGGCAATTGGTGAAAGCACGCCGGTTGGTGCGGGAAATCCGGGTGCAGCCGGAGTCGTGTCAGCTTCCTCGTGTGCCCCCAGTTGATTGGCCACAGCTTGCAGGGCGGTGAGGCTGTCCTGATCCACATTGGCCAGTTCGTGAATCTCGCATCCTTCAGGGGTCAGCCAGCTTTCCTTGCCGGGATAGGCGAAAAAGGAAACCGGCGCGGTGGTGCCCACCAGGATCAGTTGCTCCAGCCCGGCCAGTTGTTCGCTGACCTGCTCGGCGAAGTAGGGCAGGCGCTCGACCGCGAAACGACCGGCGCCACGCTGCAGACGGGTGGTAAATGTTTCGCAAAGCACGCGCACGCCGCAGGCCCTGGCAATGCGGCCTGCGGCCGCCAGGCTCTCCGCGCGCAAAGCCCGCCCGCCAAGAAGCAAAGCAGTCTTCCGGTCGCTGCCCAGGGCCTCAACGGCTTCGGCGATATTCGATTCAGGTACTGATTGGCTGGCAGGCACGGGCAGTGTTCGCACTGAATCGGTGGCTTCTTCCCAGGCGTGGTTTGCCGGTGCGATAAGTGTCGCAATTTTTCCGGAACCTTGCATGGATGCCTGCACGGCCCCGGCGCCTGATGAAGCCAGGTCATCGGCTGACGCGGAGACTTTGACCCACTCAGAGCTGATGTTTGCATGCGCCGGAACGTCTGAAGTCAAGGGGGCATCATATTGCAGATGATAGGTAGCATGATCGCCGACGATGTTGACCAGCGGTACATGAGCACGCCTGGCGTTGTGCAGATTGGCCATGCTGTTGGAAAATCCCGAGCCGACATGGAGCAGGGTCAGCGCGGGTTTGTCGCTCATTCGGGCGTAACCATCTGCAGCACCGGAAACAACACCCTCGAACAGGCACAGTATCGCGCGCATGTCCTCATTGTTGCCAATGGCCGATACCAACTGCATTTCCGAAGTTCCCGGGTTTGAAAAACAGACTTCAACGCCGCTCGCTACCAGGGTTTCCAGGAGTTTTTCTGCACCGTTCATTTCTACCCATCCGCAGCGCTGGTGAAAATCTTACCCGGGTTGAGAATTCCCCTGGGGTCCATGGCCTCTTTGAGCGTTCTCATCAGCGCGATCTCCCCGGCACTGCGGGAATGTCCCAGGTATGCCCGTTTCTCCAGGCCAATTCCATGTTCAGCCGAAATCACACCCTGCCGCTGTTGCAGTGCTTCATAGACGATTTTTTCCACTTCGTGAATATCGTTCTCATCCATGCTGCCAACGGTGATTACGAGATGAATATTGCCGTCACCCAGGTGACCCATAACCACCATTCGCGACGCCGGCCAGCGTTGGTTCAAAGCCTCACGGACTTCCTGTACGTAGCCATCCATTTGCGGAATGCTGAGACTGACATCAAATCCAATCGGTGGAAACAGTCCCTTGACCATGCCTTCAATGTCATCTCGTATGGCCCACAGGTCTTCTCGCTGTTGCTTGCTTTGTGCTATGACGGCATCAACGACCAGTTCCCCTTCCAGGGATTCTTCCAGGGCGCTTTCGAAGCGGGCTTTGTCTCCTTCATCATGACCGCCGGTGGCCTCCAGCAACACGTAGAAGGCATGGGATGAGTCCAGCGGCTGACCATGCTTTTTCCCGTCGCCCACGATCAACTGGTAGAAGTCGTTCCACATCACTTCGAATGCGCTCAGCGTTCCACCCAGCGCTGAATCCATCACTTGCAGAAGCCTCCAC
>DAOWGA010000315.1 GCA_030637665.1 Lysobacterales bacterium
CAGTCCACACCCGTCAGCTTACTGATCATCGAAATCTGCAGGTTCTTGATCGCCTTGACGCGTATGCGCATGAACCAGTGAACCAGGCGCGAGACCAGGTGATGGGGAAGCAGGTACTGAAATCCGGCCAGGATGGATTCGAGAACAGCCATTAAGGATTCCCCGACTCCCTGAGGGTGGCCAGCACATCGGCGGAAATTTCCGTTGCGCCATGCGGTGCGGGAAATACGCCGTGCAGGCGGCCGGCCGGATTTGTCAGCAAAATACCGGTCGAATGGTCCACCCCGTATTGTGTGGCGCCACTTTCATGCTCCTCAATCCGGTACGCAATGCCCACCTGCCGCGTCAAGGGCAATAGCTGCTCGTGCTTACCGGTGACGCCAATGAATGAAGGGTCAAAATGAGACAGGTAGGCCTGGAGCTTGTTGGGCGTATCGCGCTCGGGGTCGACCGATATGAACACGATCCGGGGTATCTGCACACCCTCGCCAATCTCCTGTTCCAGCGTATTTTTGACTTGTTGCAGTTCGTAAAGAGCGGTCGGGCACACATCGGGACAATGCGTAAAACCAAAAAAGATCAGGGACCAGTTGCCCTTAAGATCCTCAAGAGAGAATGGATCGGACTGCTGATCAATCAAGTCAAAGTCTGCCAGGACGCGGGGTTCCGGCAGGACAATCAGGGAGTTCCGCGGTGTCGCCTTTTTTGCCTGGGTAATTTTCCAGAATGCCACACCGGCTGTTGCGCTTAAAAATGCAACCAGTACAGCCATGACGATAATTCGAATAGTAAACCGGTCAGGATTCATACCCATACTCAATATGAGGCTTAAAGGTCGATTATACTTCGACCTGCCCGCCAGGAGACCCTGGAAGGCATGTTTTTTAGTTGTTTTTTTGGAATCACGATGAACGTTGCGCAATGGACCGAACGGGTTTGCAAGGAACTGGAAAAAGCGGATGTGCATTTCGGGCACGGCACGGACAATGCCCACGATGAAGCCGCCTGGCTGGTACTGCATGCCGTGGATGCCCGGACTGACGGTAATTTCAATGATTGGGGCAGGGAAATCAGTGACTCGGAGGAGGCACGGATCGACCGTCTTTTGCAGGCACGAATTTCTCACAAGCTGCCACTGGCTTACCTGACAGGTACAGCTCGTTTTGCCGGCCTTGAATTCGAGACCGGCAGGGCAGCCCTGGTGCCGAGGTCGCCCATCGCTGAACTCGTCAGGGAGCAGTTTTGCCCCTGGGTGGACCCGGAAAAGGTCCGCCGCGTGCTCGACATGTGCACCGGGAGCGCCTGCATCGCGATTGCCATCGCCCGCTACATGCCCTGGACACAGGTCGATGCCGTGGACATCAGCCGCGCGGCGCTGGACGTGGCTGTGCGCAATGTCAGCCGGCATGGCGTGCAGCGGAGGGTGACCCTGATTGAGTCAGACCTGTTCCATTCGCTTCCTGCTTGCCGTTATGATCTCATTGTGGCGAACCCGCCCTACGTTCCGGGCGACTCGATAGAGGCTCTGCCCGGGGAATACCGGGCCGAGCCTGTGTTGGGGCTTGTATCCGGCAGTGACGGGCTGGACGCCACGCTGTCGATCCTGGCAGTGGCGCCGGATTTTCTGGCACCAGGCGGTGTGCTGGTGTGTGAAGTAGGTGAGAGTGAACACAGATTGCAGGAAAAATTACCGGGCCTGCCCTTTGTCTGGCTCGAATTTGCCGCCGGGGGTTCGGGCGTATTCGTGCTGACGAAGGATCAACTGGAAAGCGCCGGGCCGGCCATCAGCGCGCTTTTGGAGGAAAGGACACATGTCGTATAACACATTCGGACACCTGTTCCGTGTGACCACTTTTGGTGAGAGCCACGGTCCGGCAATCGGTTGCATTATCGATGGCTGCCCACCCGGCCTGGAAATCGATGCGGCGGAAATCCGGGTCGAACTCGAGCGGCGTGCAACGGGAAAGTCGCGGCACACATCCCAGCGCCGCGAAAAGGATGACGTGCAGATCCTCTCCGGAGTATTCGAAGGCAGGACGACGGGCACGCCTGTCGCCTTGCTTATCGAGAATACCGATGTAAAGTCAAAAGACTATGAAAACATCAAGGACCGGTTTCGACCCGGTCACGCGGATTACACCTATTGGAAGAAATATGGCTTTCGCGATTATCGGGGGGGAGGGCGTTCTTCCGCCAGGGAAACCACCATGCGGGTGGCTGCCGGAGCCATTGCGCGCAAATGGCTGAAACTGAATTGCGGGATCGAAATACAGGGCTGGCTGGCGCAGTTGGGCCCCATCCGGACGGATGAGGTCATGGACTGGAGCAGTATTGACGACAACCCGTTTTTTTGCCCTGATCCTGAAAAAGTGCCCGAATTGGAGTCATTCATGGATCGCTTGCGCAAATCCGGTGATTCCGTGGGCGCCCGCGTCAACGCCATTGCGCGGAATGTGCCGCCGGGTCTGGGCGCACCGGTATACGGCAAGCTGGACGCTGACCTGGCGAGCGCCATGATGAGTATCAATGCGGCAAAGGGCGTTGAAATCGGGGCAGGCTTCGACAGTGTTGCCCAGAACGGTACCGAACACCGCGACGAAATGACCACGGAGGGCTTCCTGAGCAACCATGCCGGCGGCATCCTGGGCGGGATTTCCAGCGGTCAGGATGTGATCGTCAGCACGGCTTTCAAGCCGACCTCCAGCCTCAGAATCCCGTGCCGGAGCCTGGATGTGGACGGCAATGAAGTGGAGGTTGTTACCAAGGGTCGTCATGACCCCTGTGTGGGTATCCGGGCAACCCCCATCGTCGAGGCAATGCTGGCGCTGGTCCTGATGGATCATGTCTTGCGCCACCGGGCACAGAACGGATAATCGGTCATTGAACTGTCCTTTTACGATATAATTTCCCGATGAATCAAAAACCAAATATCGCAGTAGTCGGAGCCAGCGGGGCCGTTGGCGAAGTCATGTTGTCCATCCTCGCAGATCAGGGTTACCGGGTGGATCACGTCACGGCCGTGGCCAGCGAACGGTCCGCTGGTCAGGACGTGGAGTTTGGCAATGCCCAGCTCGAAATCGAGGACCTGGCCCATTTCGATTTCTCCACGGTGGATTACGCCTTGTTTTCAGCCGGTGGTTCCGTCAGTAAGGAATACGCGCCGAAGGCGGCCGCGGCAGGTGCGATCGTGATCGACAACACCTCCGCATTCCGCTACGACGATGACATTCCGCTGGTGGTGCCGGAGGTCAATGCGCACGCCCTGGAAGGCATTGAAGGTGGGAGCATCATCGCAAATCCCAATTGCTCGACCATCCAGATGGTGGTCGCCCTGGCGCCGATCCATGAACGGGTGGGAATTTCCCGGATCAACGTGGCGACTTATCAATCCGTTTCCGGCGCCGGGCGGGGCGGGCTGCGGGAGCTGGCCATGCAGACGGCAGAGCGCTTGAATTTCAAGGATCCCAAAGTCAGCAAGTTCGCACAACCCATCGCATTCAACGTGTTACCGCAGATCGATGAAATGCTGGCCAACGGCTATTCCCGCGAAGAAATGAAAATGTTGTGGGAGACCCAGAAAATCTTCGAAGACCCGGATGTTCTGGTCAATGCCACTGCGGTCAGGGTTCCGGTGTTTTTCGGGCATGCCGAAGCTGTGCATTTTGAGACCCGCAAAGACATCAGCATTGAAGAAGTCCGGCAGCTTTTATCCGATGCGCCCGGTGTTGAGGTTATTGAAGGCGCAGATATGATTCACCCCACGCCAGTGACCCACGCAGCGGGAAAAGACCCGGTCTATGTGGGCAGATTGAGGCGGGATCTGAGCCATCCCAGGGGTATCGATATGTGGGTCGTGGCAGACAATATCAGGAAAGGGGCGGCTTTAAACGCAGTTCAGATAATGGATACGCTGGAAAAAAACAAATTGTTAGCTGGAAACATGGACCAAGCGAACGTAAACTCTGCACAAGCCTGATGAATTTGCAGGCATAACGAATTGAATACCTATCCTGTTCTTCTAAAAGTCAGGGAAAGACGGAGGGACTCATGAACACCAGAATACGCAAATGCGCCATCCTTTTGCTGGGAACCGTAACGCTGGCCTTCAGCCAGGCGGCATGGTCACTGGGGCTCGGGGATGCAAGGGTTGAATCATTCCTGAATCAACCGCTTGTAGCCAATATTGAACTGATCACGAAGCCGTCGGATGATC
>DAOWGA010000037.1 GCA_030637665.1 Lysobacterales bacterium
AGTCAGCTGGAGGGCCGCAGGGCCGCTCCGGGAAGGCAGCGAAAGCGGCAGGACAACCGCAAGAAAAAAGTCGCAAAAAAAGTGCGGACATGGGTGGTGAAAAAGACAGCGCCGAAATGTCTCTGAACCGGGCATATGCACTGCGAAAACAGGAAGAACAAAAGCAGGCCGACTTGGCGCGCCGGCGCAAACAGGAAGAAGTTCGCCGTCGTCGCCAGCTCAACAGGGAAATCGGCGCAATTGTCAACACACACCGCCTGAATGACCCCAAAGCGGAAGTCCCGCGAAATTTCATGTACAAGGGCCGCATTCGCAAGACCCATCTCACGCCCGAACAGCTGAAAGCCCTGAACAAAGGAGAGTTAGGTCTGGCCTATCTTACCGGCAGCTACCACCTGCTGGCGCGCGAGCATGTCGAGGCCATCCGCCAGATTTCCGCACAGCACGTCCCCGACCTGGACGGTGAATCCAGTGACGACGAAGAGCACCCGGTACCGGATGATTTGATTTGGTGAAGGGGGTGTTTTTGTCCGCAGAGGACGCAGAAGACGCTGAATATGGCTGGCTCGCTGACTTCTGATTAACGAAGTCGCTTTGCCGTTTCGGACTGAGCGTTCGGCTGGGTTGAATATGTGTAATCTGCGTCTTCTGCGCCCTCAGCGGAAAAATGGATTTATCTACTCGTGCAGATTGGAGGGCAATAAACGGCGTACGTCTTCCAGGCTGCAGTCTTTGCGGCGGGCGTAGTCTTCGAGCTGGTCGGTGAGTACCGGGCCGAGGACGAAGTATTCGGCTTGTGGATGAGCAAAGTAGTAGCCGCAAACGGATGCGGCGGGCAGCATGGCGAAGCCGCTGGTTAATACCATGTCCGCGTTTTCTGATGCGCCCAGGAGATCGAAAATCTTTTCCTTTTCGCTGTGATCCGGACAGGCGGGATAGCCCGGGGCGGGCCTGATGCCGCGATATGCTTCTTTGATGAGTTGTGCATTATCCAGGGATTCTTCTTTGGCATAGCCCCAGAATTCTTTGCGGATTCTGTGGTGAAGATGTTCGGCAAAGGCTTCCGCCAGGCGGTCGGCCAGGGCCTTGAGCAGGATGGACTGGTAATCGTCATGTGCTGCTTCGAATTCCTCCAGTTTCGCCTCTATTCCCAGTCCGGCGGTGACGGCGAACAGGCCAATGTGATCCTTGAGGCCGTTCTTGGCGGGCGCCACGTAATCGGAAAAACAACGGTTGGCCCGGCCACTTGCCTTGGCGCGCTGCTGACGAAGAAAATTCAGGGTTTCTTTCACGGATTTCCCGTCGCTGTCATCGAAAAGCTGGATATCGTCACCCTGGCTGGCAGCTGGGAAAATGCCATACACAGCACGCGCCTGGAGCCAGTTTTCACTGATGATCCGGTCCAGCATTGCGCGCGCGTCGCGGTACAGACTGCTCGCAGCTTCGCCGACCAGGGGGTCATCAAGTATCCCCGGAAATCGCCCGGCCAGTTCCCAGGTTTGAAAAAAAGGCGTCCAGTCGATGTACCCGGACAGGCGGCTTAGCGGGTAGTTCTCGAGTACCTGCACACCGGGTTGGGCAGGTGCGGCCACGTCATCCTGCTTCCATTCGATCTGCAAGCGGTTTTCGCGCGCAGATGCAAGTGAAACAGGTGGCTTTCTGCTACTGCCCCTGGCGCGCCGTTCGCGCAAGTTGCGGTAATCAGTAGCGGTTTTTTCCTGCAAGGCGTGGCGGCTGTCCGCGGAAATCAGCTGCCTTGCCACGCCGACGGCGCGCGAGGCATCCTTGACCCAGAACACGCCATTGTCATACTCCGGTTCAATTCTCAGGGCCGTGTGGACGGGTGATGTGGTCGCGCCGCCGATCATCAGCGGCTGATCCAGACCCTGTCTTTTCATCTCGGCTGCGATCAGTCTCATTTCTTCCAAAGAGGGTGTGATCAGGCCGGACAGGCCGATGATATCGGCCTTTTCTTTCAGTGCTTTAGAAATAATGGTCTCACCCGGAACCATCACGCCCAGGTCGGAAACCTCGAAATTGTTGCATCGCAGCACGACCGCCACGATATTTTTTCCGATAGCGTGCAGATCGCCCTTCACAGTCGCCATCGCGGTATGGCCCGCACTGCTTGAGGTATCTCCGCTGCGCAGTTTCTCTTCCTCGATATGCGGGATGAGTACCGCCACGGCCTGTTTCATAACCCTGGCGCTCTTGACCACCTGTGGCAGAAACATCTTGCCTTCGCCGAACAGGTCACCGACGATGTTCATGCCGTCCATCAGCGGGCCTTCGATCACATCGAGCGCACGCACCGAGCCGCATCGGGCTTCCTCGGTATCTTCCTCGACATGGCTGTTGATTCCTTTGACCAGGGCGTGAACGAGACGATCATGAACCGGCAGTTCCCGCCACTTCTCGTCAATTGTTTCCTTTGCGTCGCCACCCTGGAATTCCTGGGCGAGTTCGAGCAAACGATCCGTTGCATCATCCGTTCTGTTCAGAACAACATTTTCCACCGCCGTGCGCAGCCTGGGGTCAATCTCATCATAGATTTCCAGTTGCCCGGCATTGACGATGGCCATATCCAGACCGGCATGAATGGCGTGGTACAGAAACACGGAATGAATGGCCTCGCGTACCCGGTCCTGGCCTCGGAAAGAGAAGGAAATATTGCTCAGGCCACCGGAGACCAGCGCGCCCGGGCACTGCTCTTTGATCTGGCGTGTTGCTTCGATGAAGTCCACGCCATAACTGTTGTGTTCGGAAATGCCCGTTGCGATCGCGAAAATATTGGGGTCGAAGATGATGTCTTCCGGTGGAAAGCCGACCTCTTCAGTCAGGATGCGCCAGGCGCGTTTGCAGATCGACACGCGCTTTTCCTGGCTATCAGCCTGTCCCTTTTCATCGAAGGCCATCACGATGACGGCTGCGCCGTAACGCAGGATGGTCCGTGCCTGCTCAATGAACGGTTCTTCGCCTTCTTTCAGGCTGATGGAATTGACCACTCCCTTGCCTTGCAGGCATTGCAGCCCGGCCTCCAGTACTTCCCAGCGGGAGGAATCGATCATCACGGGCACGCGGGCAATATCGGGTTCGGACGCGATCAGGTTGAGGAATTGCGTCATTGCCTTAGGACCATCCAGCAATCCCTCATCCATATTCACGTCGATGATTTGCGCACCATTTTCGACCTGCTGCAAGGCGACCTGGAGCGCTTCGGTGTAATTGTCCTCGGCGATCAGCCGCCGGAATCGGGCTGAACCAGTCACGTTGGTTCGTTCGCCCACGTTGAGAAAATTCAGTTCAGGGGTAATGGTGAGCGGTTCCAGGCCGGACAGTCGGCAAAAAGACCCCACTTCAGGAATTATCCGGGGTGTTTTTTCGCGCACGCCAGCTGCAATGGCCGCTATGTGTTCAGGCCGGGTGCCGCAGCAACCACCGACTATATTAAGCAAGCCTGCAGATGCAAATTCACTGATAATTGAAGACATATTTTCCGGCGTGTCATCGTATTCGCCCAATTCATTGGGTAAACCGGCATTCGGATAAAGACTGATCGGGCAGTCGGCCACACGCGACAGTTCCTGTATCCAGGGGCGAATTTCATGTGCTCCCAGGGCGCAGTTCAAGCCGACGGCGAAGGGCTTGACATGCCTGATCGAATGCCAGAATGCCTCTACCGTTTGTCCTGACAGCGTTCTGCCGCTGGCATCGACGATGGTGCCGGAAATAATGAGCGGCAAGCGGTAACCCAGTTCATCAAAGGCGTTGGCAACGCCAAACAGCGCCGCCTTGCAATTGAGCGTATCAAAAACGGTTTCAACCACCAGCAGATCGGCGCCACCTTCAGCCAGGCCGAGTGCAGCCTCGGTATAAGCATCGCGCAACTGTGCAAATGTGATGTTTCGGAATTCGGGCCGATTGACGTCGGGTGAGAGGGAAGCCGTCCGGTTGGTTGGGCCCAATGCGCCGATGACAAAGCGCGGTTTCGACGGATCGGCAACACTGAATTCGTCAGCTAGCTGTCGTGCGATACGGGCACTTTCCAGGTTGATTTCCCGGGCCAGTGAGTGTGTGCCGTAATCCTGCTGAGAAATCGATGTCGCATTAAAAGTATTGGTTTCCAGGAAATCCGCCCCGGCTTCCAGGAAGGCCTGGTGAATGCCCGCAATCACGTCAGGTCTTGTCAGGCTGAGAATATCGTTGTTGCCCTTCAGGGACTGCGGATGATCCGCAAAGCGCTCGCCGTGGTATTCACACTCATCCAGCTTCGCATCCTGAATCATGGTGCCCATGGCGCCGTCGATGAGCAGGATTCGGTGAGAGAGCATTTGCTCGAGCCGGGCTACGGTTTCAGAATTCTTGTACGGGAGGGTATTCATGGTTTGAAATATTCAGACGTTCCGGTTTGGATCAGGGGAGGTCAGGGTTTTTTCGCAGACAAGGACAGCACGGAGAAATTCGGTACGCGCTTTTCAATCACGGAAACCGTACAGGACTGAACCTGCAGGCCGGCGTCGCTACAAAAGTC
>DAOWGA010000199.1 GCA_030637665.1 Lysobacterales bacterium
AAACCAGACAGCGAAATCCGATACAATGCGCCCAATTTCCAGCAAGGCTGAAAAATGGAACTGATCGATATAGGCTGCAACCTGACACATGATTCATTCGACAGCGATCGGCATCAGGTTATCGAGCGGGCACGCGCAGCGGGCCTTGTTCAGATGGTGATCACGGGCGCCAGCGAAAAGGGTAGCAAGGCTGCCCTGGAGCTGGCACGGGACTACCCCGGTGAGCTGTTCGCAACCGCGGGGGTACACCCTCACCTGGCTTCCGACTTTAATGACGCCACCGAGCAAACCCTGCGCAGTCTCAGCGCACACGAAGAAGTTGTCGCGGTTGGTGAAACCGGGCTGGACTACTTCCGCGACCTCGCTCCCCGGGACGTTCAGCGGGAGGTCTTCCAGCGGCAACTGCAGATTGGAATCGATTCCGGCCTGCCGCTGTTTCTCCATTTACGTGATGCGAACGAAGATTTTCACACCATTCTGAAGGAGGTTCGAGAGCAATTGGACAGCGTGGTGGTGCACTGCTTCACAGGCAACCGTGATGAATTGCACGAATACATCGACCTGGACTGCCACATCGGGATCACCGGCTGGATCTGCGACGAAAGACGTGGCACCCACATGCAGGAGTTCCTGCAGGATATCCCGATCGACCGCCTGATGGTGGAAACCGATGCGCCTTATCTCAAACCCAGGAATCTCCGCCCCCGGGTGAAGTCGCACCGCAACGAACCCCGCTGGCTGCCCTGGATCGTGGGAACACTGGCAGCGGTGCGCGGGGAACATCCGGATTACGTGGCCGAACGAACGACTGAGAATGCGAGAGCCTTTTTCAGGCTGCCGGCGCTCCAGCCTTAAACGATGGCTACAAGCGGATGATCATCGACCGGCAGTTCATCAGGAATGAAGAGGTGTTTCTCCAGGAAATTTTTGGAGAGGAATACCTGGCTTACATGAAACGTGTTCGGCGCTGGGTCTGAATCAATCCGCGGCGAATAGGGCACACACCGGGCCGCCTAATCACAAATATCTTCTTACGATCGGGTAGGAGGCCGCCATGCGGCAGAACGGATTAATCACAAACAATATTCGCTCATTCAATCGGCCGCATGGCGGCCTCCTACAGACAAAAAAGGGGCCAATGGGCTACATCACTTGTGCCGTCAACAGCGCCACACGCTTGTGCTGCATTTTCAGGCTGATTTCGAGTTCACGGTAGCGAGCAGCCAGCGAGGCTGTCTCAGTTTCGAAACGCTCGGCCAGTTTCTGCCTGCTTTGCTGCACACGCTCCATCTGCAATTGCTGCCACTGCTTGACGGTATCGACGAACTGAGCGTACTCGCCTTCCAGTAGCTCTTTCCAGCCAGCACTCACACCCGCATTTTCCAGCTTCTTCCTGGCCACCTTGAACTCCATGTTGAGACGCGCGCGAAGAATTTTGAACTGGGGAGCACGCTTGCGGTTTTTCACCAGGCCCAAAAGCGCACAGGTGGAAATAAACCACTTGTTCATATCGAGATGCCACCAGCGGATGCCGCAACGATAGTCACTCTGAAACAGGTGATGATAATTGTGATAACCCTCGCCGTAGGTAATCAGGGCAAGAAAGTGCTGGTCCCGGGCCGTATTCTCGTCGGTGTAGGGCTGCTTGCCCCACATGTGCGCCAGGGAGTTGATAAAAAAAGTTACGTGGTGACTGACCACCAGTCGTGCGATGCCGGCCAGCAGGAACATACCGATGACGTCACCGGTCAGCCAACCGAGCAGCAAGGGCACAGCCAGGTTGGTGACCAGGACAAGAGTCCAGTACCAGCGGTGCTGCCAGGCTGCAACCGGATCCTGCTCCAGGTCGCGGACAACGCTGTAGTCGATAATTCCACTCTGGTATTCCCTGAGCATCCAGCCAATATGGGCGAACCAGAAGCCACGTCCGATGGAATAGGGATCTTTATCATTGTCATCGACATCCCTGTGGTGGATGCGGTGACGTGCGGACCAGATAATAATGCTGTTCTGCAGGGACATTCCGCCCATGACAGCGAGTATCCATTTGAGGACCGGATGGGCGTCGTAGGTACGATGCGACCACAGGCGGTGGTACCCACTGCCAATGCCGATGCCGTTCAGGAGCAGGAAGATTCCAAAGAATACCCAGGCCCAGGCGCTGTAGCCGTGCACAATCCCGTACCAGGGCACAATGGTGATGGCTACGAAAAAAGTTAAACCGAGAACTGCTGTGACACCCCAGTTAATCGGGGCATGCTCTTTTTCTTCCCGTTGAATTGATTCTGACATCCTGGATCCTGTTGATTTCCTGACATGGTTGCTTTAACACCCGCTATTCTAAACCAGCAACAGTTGTATTCGCAGACTTTCCTTCAAATGTGTTCTTCCGGTAACAATTTAAAGGGTCTGATGGCCATTTCCCTCAACTGCGCATACCCGTACCTTTATTCAACAAATGCAGGCAGGTGAAAAAAAGGATTAGTCCTGCAATAAGGATCACGCCATAGGATTGAGACAGACTGACGTCTGATACGCCCAACATGCCGTAGCGGAAACCATTGACCATGTACAGGATTGGATTGAAAGAAGAGACTTTCTGCCAGAACTCCGGCAACAGCGCGATGGAATAAAACACGCCACCCAGATAGGTCAGAGGCGCAAGGATGAATGTGGGGATAATGGCGATGTCATCGAATTTCTGCGCAAAAATAGCGTTGACCATGCCTGCCAGGGCAAAGACGATGGCAGTCATCAACAGCACCGAAAGCATGATGAATGGGTGTTGCACTTCGATCCGGGTAAAAAACAATGAAACGCACATCACGACAATACCTACCATCAAACCCCGCGCCAGGGCGCCTGTCACGTATCCGGACAGGATAATCCAGTTGGGCAGTGGCGATATCAGCAGTTCTTCGATGTGCTTGCCAAACTTGGCGCCAAAAAACGAGGACACCATGTTGCCGTAAGAATTGGTGATGACGGACATGATCACCAGCCCCGGCACAATGTACTGCATGTAAGTAAACCCACCCATTTCACCAATCCGGCGACCGATCAGTTCACCAAAAATAATGAAGTACAGCGACATGGTGATCGCCGGCGGTACGATGGTCTGCCCCCAGATGCGGAGAATTCGCGTGATCTCTTTGCGCACGATCGTCGAGTATCCCACCCACATCAGCCTGCTGTTCATGGCACCAGCTCCGGGCGTTGCTGGCCTTTTTCGACCAGACGTATAAACAATTCCTCGAGGCGGTTGGACTTGTTACGCATGCTCAATACGTGAATACCCTGGTTTTCCAATTCGGCGAACAGGTTGTTGAGGGATTTCTTTTTCGGCAGGGATGCTTCAAGGGTCTTGTCATCCCTGACAACTATTTCCATGCCTTCCACCCTCGGGCAATGATCGACCGACTCCCTTAAGTCAAGCACAAATGTTTCGACATCCAGGGTCGCCAGCAGCGATTTCATGTCGGTATTCTTGATGATCTCACCATGATCGATGATGGCGATATTGCGGCACAGGCTTTCCGCTTCCTCGAGGTAATGAGTGGTGAGAATCACCGTGGTGCCGCTGTCGTTGATTTCCTTCACGAAACCCCACATCGATCGCCGGATCTCGATATCCACACCGGCAGTCGGCTCATCAAGAATCAGTAACCTGGGTTCATTTACCATCGCCCGGGCGATCATCAGGCGCCGTTTCATGCCTCCGGAGAGGTTGCGTGAAATGTCATGCGCCTTGTCCCACAACTGCAGCTGCTTCAAATATTTCTCAGCACGCTGCAGAGCCACATCCCGTGCTATTCCGTAGTACCCCGCCTGGTTAACCACGATTTCCAAAGGCCTTTCAAACTGGTTGAAGTTCAGTTCCTGGGGAACAAGACCGATGAATGAGACAGCCTTCGACCGGTCCTCCTGAACGCTGGTTCCAAACACGCGGGTTTCACCACTGCTGGCCCTGACCAGGGAGGAGATGATCCCGATTAGCGTAGACTTCCCGGCCCCGTTGGGGCCAAGCAGTGCAAAGAAATCGCCTTCATCTACCTTGAGCGATATGCCTCGCAGCGCCACCACTCCATTCTTATAGGTTTTTTTTAGATCATTGACTTCAAGCGCGTACATTCAAGGGCTCACCATGGTTCCTGGCAGAATTCCTGTACAGTTTATCTGAGCGGTTCGTGCGCCGCCCTCTTATCTTCCAGGGATTGTTCAGGCGTTCTGAACAGGTGGAGCGCGATAGCGGAAATTTCAATGACCTTCAGACTATGGACACTGAGCTTGAATAGCCCTATCTTTGCTGATCAATTTGCACCTTAAACGATGCCGGCAACGGCTTCGCATTTTAAACATCGTGAAAAATATTCATTACAAAATTTCGTTACATGGCCTGTTTGCCTTTTTATTGCTGGCGCCCGCCGGCAGCATTGCGCAAACTCCCGGCGAAAATGGAGAACTCAAGCTGGAAAACTGTGAACTGGTGGTTCCCGGAACTCCGATCACGACAATGGCAGAATGCGGCTGGTTCGAGGTCGCCGAAAATCCCGATGCGCCCGGGGGCCGGAAGATAAAATTACACGTTGCCCGCGTACCCGCCAGGGACCGCACCACCGAACCGGATCCATTGATCTTTTTTGCCGGCGGACCGGGTCAGGCCGCTACTGAAACCTGGCCGTTGATGTCATTCAGCCTGAAGAAACTGAACGAGAGCCGGGACATATTGCTGGTCGACCAGCGCGGCACCGGACAATCCAATCCTCTGCGCTGCCCGCAAATCGAATTGGAAGAAGCTCTGGGGCTCGATTGGGAGCAGCTGGAACGCACTACGCGGGAGTGTCTGAACTTACTCGAGGGCGACCCACGTTATTACACAACGACTATCGCCATGCAGGATATAGACAAGGTCCGTGCCGCACTGGGTTACGAACACGTCAACCTGTTTGGCGTCTCCTATGGAACCCGCGCTGCCCAGGTCTATCTCAGGCTGTTTCCTGACCGGGTGCGAAGCATGGTTCTGGACAGTGTCGTGCCCCAGACATTGACTCTGGGGACCGAACACGCCATGAACCTGGACCAGGCTATCTACCGCGTGCTGGACGGCTGTGATGAAGACAGCGACTGCCACGGGGCATTCCCTGATTCTGCGCAAAAGCTTTCAGGACTGGTCAAACTGCTGGATGAACACCCCGTCGAAGTCACGGTCACCCACCCCAATACCGGGCAACCATACGAAATGACCTTTGATCGCGATGTGCTGGCCTCTTCCCTGAGATTTCTGACCTATACCGCTGACACACAGGCCATGCTGCCCTTGCTGATCCATGAAGCCGCTACGGACGACTATTTCGCACGCATGGCCAGCCAGATGCTGATCGCCGCCAGCAGTCTCCAGCAAAGCATAGCGCAGGGAATGGAATTGTCCGTGATCTGTGCAGAGGATTTTCCCTTGTTTCCCGATGAGGCCGCTGACAATAATTATTTGATGGGCAACACCATGCTGAAGTCAACCCGGGTCCAGTGCGGCGTCTGGCCGGCAGGGCCGGTTCCCGATAATTTTCACGACCCGGTGAGCAGCGATATCCCGGTGCTGCGTTTCAACGTGAGCGCCGGATGGCCGCAGGACCGCTTCTACGACTTTGCCGAGTCGGTCGTGCAACGGCGGCTGGAGCGATTGGAAGGCGTGGCCCAGGTCGAGATCCGAGGCCTACGGA
>DAOWGA010000004.1 GCA_030637665.1 Lysobacterales bacterium
CCGCCCTGGTGAAATATGCGGGCCAGGAGAGCAGAAAACGATGAGCGCAGGAAACAGAGCAGTTGCAAGCGGTAGTCCCTGCAGCCTGTTTCGTCGTTTGCTGATCATGATTTACGACGCTGTGGTAGTCATCGCCTTGCTGATGCTGGCGACTGCCATGGCCATGCATTTTGGCATGGCCAACTTCACGGCCGCGAAGGATCCGGTCTATACCGTGTACCTCGTCATGACCTGGTTCCTGTACCTGGGCTGGTGTTGGCATAAGGGCGGCATGACCCTGGGCATGAGAGCCTGGCGCGTCTGCATCAAGAATGAAGCGGGAAATCACCCGGGATGGGGTCAGTGCCTGCTCCGTTTCCTGGTGTCGCTCCTCTCGGCGGCTTTCGCAGGCCTGGGATTTGCCTGGTCTTTGTTTGAAGCCAGGCAAAAGACCTGGCATGACATGGCAAGCCGCACTCGCTTGCTGCGCTGCTGAGCACCGGGACTCAATGCAAAACCATGGGGCTCAGACGGAGCGCCGCAGGATCATGATGGCCGTAATGGAGAGCACAATGGGTGGTAACAGGGTGATGGGTAAAACCGGTACAGCGTAAACACTGCCGAATTCCTGCACGGTACTCTCGATAATCAAGTACAGACCACCCAGCACCATTCCGAAGAACAGGCGAACGCCCATGTTTTGGGACTTTGCCGGACCGAACACGAAAGGCATGCCCGCCAGAACCAGTGCAATCACCGTGAACGGAAACACTGTCTTCTCCCAAAAAGCTTCTTTGTACACACGATCATCGAGCCCGTTCGCGCCCAGGTAACCGAGAAACTTCCATAGGGAGCGTAGTGACAGGAGTGTTGGCCGTGTCACTGCGGAGTCCAGCAATTCCGGCCTGACTTTTGTAGGCCACAACTGCTGTTCGGAGCGGCTGAGCTGTGCACCCAGGTCGCTGAAGTGCACCGTTGATACATTTTCCAGGGTCCAGTTTTCACCATCGTGTGTTGCCCTTTCCGCCCGGGTTACTGACTGCAGATCAACTTCGTCGGAAAAGTTGTAGATTACGATATTCTTGAATTCCACCGACTGTTCCCCGCGGTTAGCAGACAACAGGGGCAACTGGATATTAACGATGTCTTCGCTGTCCCGCAGCCACATTCCTCGAGGCCCGCCAATGATGGCCTGCCCCATCATTTCACTCATCCGGAATGCGCGTGCCTGCTGTTCCGCGGGCGGGGCGATCCATTCCCCCATTATCATGGCCGGTATCGTGATGAGCATCGCTCCTGCTATCGCAGCGAGCGCCAGCCTCAGCCTGGATACACCCGATGTCCTGAATGCCACTAACTCATTGGTCGCGGCCAGGCCGCCAACACCCACCAGAGCGCCAAGCAGCGCGGATACGGGAAAAATCTTGTAGGCCATGCGTGGCGTGGTCAGGACAATGAACCAGAAAGCATCGGCGGTACCATAATCACCCTGTGTAGAGCGCAATTCGCTGAGCAAGCTGAACAGGATAAAAAGCATGGTCATGGCAAACCAGACGGCCAGCAAGCCCGTCAGGGCTGCCCGTCCGACATATCGGTCAACCAGTTTTACCATTGCTTAGCCCATTCCCACTATGCGGCCCTGCCGTTGCAACCAAAGCAGTGCGATGATCAGCAACAGCAGGTGCACCCACCAAATGCCAAGCCAGGGCGGCAACTCACCATTCGCCACCCAGGAACGGGACATATAAAGGACATTGGCGTAAATCGAGTAGGCCAGGATGCCCAGAACCACGCGGCCTCCGCGACCCTCCCTGGGAGCCGAATGAGAAAGGGGGATTGCCAAAATCCCAAGCACGATAATTGCGATCGCAGGCGACACACGCCATTGGATTTCTGCTATTTCTTCGGTATCGGACGAAAACATGATCTCACGGCTGGTGCGCGCCTCCAGGTCATCAGACTTTCTCCCGCGTTCGGGTTCCGGCAACCTGAGGTCATTGCGGGTGAAGTTCAAAATTCCGAAATCCAGGGTGCTTACGCCACCTTCTGTAATCTGGCCATTCTCCAGGGTCAGGTAGCGTTCACCTTTTTCCTTGTCGAGATAGTAATATCCCTGTTCCGCGATCCACACTTGCTCGCGGTCACCCTGTCTTTGCTGAATGAATATATTTCTGAGTGTGCGGCCATCTTCGTCTACGGATTCGATGTACAACACCAGATCACCACCCCGTAATACATGAAATCGCCCGGTCTGCAAGCCCCATTCCGCTGCTGTTCTGAAGGCATCTTCCAGCTTCTGATGCGTAGCGCTTGCTGCTCCTGGCGCCAGGAACAGGTCCATCGCCAGCAGCAGGGCTGCCACCGGCATTATCAAGTTGAAAAGGGGACGAAGCAACATCCGCCAATTGAAACCACTGGCTCTCATAACAGCCATTTCCTGGTCACGGTACATCCTTCCCAGGCCCCAGATGACGGCTATGAATATTCCAAGCGGGATAATCGTACTGAGCACATCGGGCATTTTAAGCACCATCAGAATGCCAATCAGCCCGGGCGGCATGCGGCCACCAGCGACGTCACCGAGCAAATCACCCAGCGCAACACCAATCATGATGATCAACAACACGATGGTCACTGCGAGAAATGTCCAGAACCACTCGCGCAGGATATATTTTTGCAGGATATTCAGGCTTGCCTCTCGATCTGTTGTAGGTGGTCAGGGGCCTTTACCACTTGCTGTGATCGCCCGCTGTTTATCATCCACGAAGTTTAGCAGCAAACGGGCAATCTGCGCGTTGCATTGCTCTGTTGAAATGCAACGCCTGTACAACACAGTTTTCCAGGGCCTGCAACGCGGCGATCTGGCAAGTGTTAACAGGCCCTAGTAGAATGACATGTTTGTTTGCATCTGGGCACTAAAGCGGCCGATACAAAGAGAATCCGTGCGCAAATAATTCAAAATCACAATAAATAATCAGGAACCCAATTTATGAAACTCAAGCTGCTTAATGACTCACCCCTGCACATTGAGAGCGAATGCCTTGTCATCGGCGTGACCGGCGAGGGGCAATTGTCCACGACGGCGCAAGATCTGGATGAAGCGAGCGGCGGTGAGATCAGCAGGATGCTGGAAACCGGTGATATTGAAACCGGGCTGGGTAAAACCACCCTGATCCATGGGCTCAAGGGCCTGTCTGCCAGGCGTGTGCTGGTAACGGGCCTCGGCAAGCAGGAAAAACTCGACCGGCCCCGCTTTGACCGGGCCTGCCTGGCCGCAGGCAAGAAGCTGCGCAACCATGCGGTCAGAAGCTGTCATATCAGCATTCACGATGTCGAATTCTGCGGTACTACGCCGCAATGGCGCCTGAGGCAGGCCGCATTGGGTATTCACCGCGGCAACTATCTCTACACGATAACCAAACCTTTGAAGGACGATTCGCCGGTTCCACTGGAGTCGGCCATCTTCCCCGGAGACGATACGTTTCGCTCGTCACTGGCGCAGGCCGAAAGTTTCGCGCTGGGCTTCGAAAAAGCGCGGGAACTGGGAGATCTGCCCCCGAATATATGCAATCCGGCCTACCTTGCCCAGGACGCGGTATCTATTGCCAGCCACCACGAAAACGTCGAACTCGAAATCCTGGAAGAAGAGGATATGGCGGAACTCGGCATGGATGCATTGCTGGGTGTTTCCCGGGGCAGCGCCAACCGCTCGAAACTCATCGTGCTCAGGTACAGCGGCGCTTCGGAAGATGAGCAACCAATTGCCCTTGTAGGTAAAGGCATCACCTTTGATTCCGGTGGTCTGTCGATAAAATCCGGTGAGAACATGATGCAGATGAAATACGACATGGGCGGTGCCGCGAGCGTAATGGGAGCTTTTTTGTCCTGCGCGAAGTTGCAATTACCGATCAACGTGGTATGCATTGTCGCGGCGGTCGAAAACATGCCGGATGGAAATGCCTACAGACCCGGAGATGTCTTGACCAGCATGTCTGGCAAGACCATCGAGGTGCTGAACACCGATGCTGAGGGCCGCTTGATCCTGTGCGATGCGCTGACCTATTGCGAGAAGTTCAACCCGCGGGTGGTGATCGACGTAGCCACGCTCACAGGCGCCTGTGTCGTCGCCCTGGGACATCATGCCACCGGCCTGATGAGCAACAGCGATGAACTTGCAGACGATCTGCTTGCAGCGGGCGATGCCATCGTGGATCGCGCCTGGCGCCTGCCCTTGTGGGAAGATTACCAGTCTCAACTGGATTCACCGTTCGCTGACATGAAAAATGTGGGTGGAATGGCCGGCGGTGTCCTGACTGCGGGCTGCTTCCTGTCCCGTTTCATGGAAGACCGGATCTGGGCTCACCTGGACAATGCAGGTTCAGCCTGGAAATGGGGCGACGATATTGGCGCGACCGGCCGTCCCGCCGGCCTGCTGGCGCAATATCTGCTGAACCAGTCAGGCATTGTGGCCAGTTGAATATGACGGATACCTGCCAGGTTGATTTTTATGTACTGGCCAGCCCCGGCCAGAAAGCCGGGCACCTGGCTTGCCGTCTGGCGATAATGGCCTGGGAACAGGGCCACCGGATTATCGTGCTCGCTGAGAATGCGAATGGCGCCCGGCAACTCGATGAACTCATGTGGGAACACCCGGCAGGCCGTTTCCTTCCGCACTCTGCAGATGTCATGGATCAATCCGCAGCGGTCAGAATTGGCCTGGCGGATAATGAAATTCCCGCAGACTGTGAGGTTGTCATCAACCTGACCACCATGCCGGTTCCCCGGCCGGAACGGTTTAAACGCCTGCTGGAAATCGTTCCCGGCAATGATTCGGAGCGCACCGCTTCACGGCATAAATTCCGCACCTACCGCGAACAGGGCCTGAAACCGGCCAGCCACACGATCGGAAAATAGAGAGCCATGGAAAAGAGCTACAACCCCGCTGACATTGAACAGCGATGGTACCGGTTCTGGGAAGACAAGTCCTATTTCGAACCATCAGGAGGCGAGCATAGCTACTGCATCATGCTGCCGCCACCCAATGTGACCGGCAGCCTGCACATGGGCCACGCCTTTCAGGACACCATCATGGATACGTTGACCCGCTGGCAACGTATGAAGGGGGCCGACACGCTGTGGCAGCCCGGCACCGATCACGCCGGCATTGCCACGCAGATGGTTGTGGAAAGACAGCTTCTGGCCGACGGTAAATCCCGCCATGACCTGGGCCGGGACCGGTTCGTGGACGCCGTTTGGGATTGGAAAGAGCATTCCGGTGACACGATCAGCAAGCAGATGCGCCGGCTGGGCACTTCAGTGGCCTGGTCCAGGCATCGATTCACAATGGACGAAGATCTCTCGCACGCAGTAAAACAGGTGTTCGTGCAACTGTACGATGAAGGTTTGATATATCGTGGCAAGCGCCTGGTGAACTGGGACCCGGTTTTACACACAGCCCTGTCGGATCTCGAGGTCATTTCGGCAGAGGAAAATGGAAAACTGTGGCATATCAGGTATCCGCGAAAGGACGGACGCGGGCATTTGGTCGTAGCCACTACCAGGCCGGAAACCCTGTTGGGCGACACGGCTGTGGCCGTCAATCCTGATGATGAGCGTTATCAGGGCATTGTCGGCGAGGAACTGAAACTGCCTTTGACCAGCCGCACCATACCCATCATCGCCGACGAGCATGTAGATGCGGAATTCGGTTCAGGTTGTGTCAAGATCACGCCAGCGCATGACTTCAACGACTACGAGATCGGCAAGCGCCACCAACTTCCGATCATCAATATTCTGCAAGACAGTGCTTCACTCAATGAGAATGCGCCTGAGGCCTATCGGGGGATGGATCGCTTCGAAGCCCGCAAAAAGATTGTCGAAGATCTGGAGGCCCTGGGCCTGCTGGAAAAGATCGAAGACCACAAGCTGATGATTCCCCGTGGCGACCGCTCACATGCCGTGGTCGAGCCCTACCTGACAGATCAGTGGTATGTGAAAATCGAACCCCTGGCCCGGCCGGCCATCGAGGCAGTGGAAGACGGCCGGATTTCTTTTGTCCCCGCTAACTGGAGCAAGACTTATTTCGACTGGATGCACCGGATCGAAGACTGGTGTATTAGCCGCCAATTGTGGTGGGGACACCGTATCCCGGCCTGGTACGATCCTGACGGTAACATCCATGTCGGTATGAGCGAGGAAGAGGCGCGACTCAAGGCCGGCCTGCCGGACGACGTGGAATTACGCCAGGACACTGACGTGCTGGACACCTGGTTTTCGTCCGCCCTGTGGCCCTTTTCAACACTGGGCTGGCCACAGAGCGCGGATTCACTTGAGCGTTTTTACCCCACCAGTGTCCTGGTGACCGGATTTGACATCATCTTTTTCTGGGTAGCGCGGATGATCATGATGGGCATCAAGTTCATGGGGGACGTGCCATTCAAAACAGTCTATATCCACGGCCTGATCCGTGACGGCCATGGCCAAAAGATGTCCAAGTCCAAAGGCAATGTATTGGATCCTCTGGATCTGATTGAAGGGATCGAACTCGAACCACTGGTCAAAAAGAGGGTTTCCGGCTTAATGCAGCCGCAAATGGCGCCGGCCATTGAGAAGGCCACGCGGCAGGAATTCCCGGACGGTATCCCGGCTTTCGGCACCGATGCTCTCAGATTCACCTTTGCCGCCCTGGCAACCACCGGCCGGGATATCCGTTTTGATCTGGGCCGGATAGAAGGCAATCGTAATTTCTGCAATAAACTGTGGAACGCGGCCCGCTTTGTGTTGATGCAAACTGAAGGCAAGGAAGCCATTCCCTCTTCCAGTCCCGGCTCTATCGACCAGTGGATTCTTTCCCGCCTGAACCGGGCCATTAAAGAAGTCGATGAACATCTGAACAGCTACCGACTCGACCTGGCCGCACAGACATTGTACGAATTCATCTGGAATGAATACTGTGACTGGTACCTGGAATTTGCCAAGTCAACCATGTTGACTGGGAGCCCGACAGAGCAAGCGGCCACCCGGCACACCCTGCTCAGCGTACTTGAAACCAGCTTGCGGGCACTACACCCGATCATGCCCTTCATTACCGAAGAAATCTGGCAAAGAGTCAGAGCACCTCTGGGCATCAAGGGAGACAGCATCATGATGCAGCCTTTCCCGGAATACGGAAATATCGATCCCGCGGCAGAGCGCGGCGTTGAATGGCTAAAGGAAGTAATCCAGGGAGTGCGGCGCGTGCGTTCAGAGTTGAATCTGCCACCGGGTAAATTGCTCGATATCTGGCTGCAATCCGGCACCGAAGAAGATCGTTCGCGCTTTACGCGCTTCGATGAAGCGCTGTCTCATCTGGGCCGCATTCAGTCGTCTTTGTGGGTTGAAGAAGATGCTGACAGTTCCCAATGTGCGGTTGCCCTGGTAGGGGAATTGAAACTGCTGATTCCGCTGAAAGGCCTGGTTGATGTCGAACAAGAACTCACCCGCCTGAACAAGCAGTTGGCGCGGGAAGATTTGGATCTCAAAAAGTCTGAAGGCAAACTGGGCAACAAGCGTTTTGTCGACAATGCTCCGGCAGCAGTCGTGGAGCAGGAACGGCAGCGGCTGAGTTCTCACCGGGCCAACGTGGACAACCTGCGGCTGCAAATACGCCAGTTGGAATCCATGCGGGGCTAGTGTAAAAGATCCAGGCGCATAACGATGGCATGTTCGCGACCATTATCTGAACGGTAGTAGTCGGGCCGCTGACCGACCGCTGAGAAACCCTTGCGCTCGTATAGTCCCAGGCCCGCTGGATTACTGGGCCTGACTTCGAGAAACATGCAGCTGCAGCTTTGCTCCTTCGCCAGGCGGATGGCATGGTCCAGCAGCAGGCTTCCGTAGCCGTTTCCCTGCCAGTCCGGTGTAATGCACAGGTTCAGCAGATGGTTTTCACCGGCAGCCTGCGATTGAATGGTGTAGCCAATCAGAGTAGGACCCACCTGTAAACCGGAGCAGTTGTAACCAACCCGGATGCAGTCCGTAAAAATACCGCGTGTCCAGGGGAAGGGATAGGCGGAATGTTCTATCTCGATAATCCTGTCAAGGTCCGCCCCGGACAGGCTTCTAATCACTGCATGCAGGGATTTGGGGTCAGCATTCATGGCATGACACATACAGGATCATATTTGGGCCTGCAACGCAGTGACCTGGCAAGTGTTAACGGGCCCTATTTGCCGCCACAGCTTTTTCCTGGCGCTCGCGCTATGCGCGAGTTCATTCAGGTCTGACGTCACCACGATACGGGCCGAGCCCAATATTTCAGAAGCCTGACCCTTGAATAACTGCGTTGCCAGAGTTTGACCGAACAGCAGAACCCGGGTGAACAAGTACTTGTCGACGGCGCCTTCCAAAGTCGGGCGCTCACCGCTCCCTTCCGGGTCCGGCCAGGCCCACACCGGACTATCACCCAGATACCGGCAGATATCGGTGGCCAGTGGTGTCGCACTTTCCCCGGGGTTATGGCACAGCAGCAGGGTGCTGCCGGAGCCGGGGCCGATAATCAGCCGATTCCGATCGGCTTGTGCGGGTTTGCCCAGCCACACGCTGATGTCCATGGCTTCGAGATAAGCCCGGCGTTGAGCTTCAATCATTCTTCCCTCAATCATTTTCATGACCCGGTTCTTCACCGGCGGCATTTTGCTTTTTCAGTTTCCGGCGGCTCCTGCGGTTTTTCCATTGCTGCCTGCCCAGCAAAGTCATGACCAGCCCGGAAACGACATAAGCAACACCAATCACCATCAGCACTGTTGGCGGATCAATTGCCAGCAGCACGAAAACCAACACAACGAGGAACAGGAACCCGGTCGGAATTCGGTCACCCCTGGGCCAGCTCTTGCCGCTAAAATAACGGACACGCGAAAACATCAGCAATCCCAGCGCCACCGTTTCGAGCCACATCAGCCAGCGAACCGATTCGCCGCTAACCCCCTGGTCCGCAAAAAACCAGATCGTGGCCACCAGGGTTCCGGCAGCAGCAGGTGATGCGAGGCCCTGGAAATAGACTTTGTCCTGGGATGCGGCCTGCGTATTGAATCGCGCCAGTCTCAATGCCGCGCAGGCTACGAACAAGAAAGCGGCCAGCCAACCCAGCTTACCTGCCATGGGTGACAGGTCCTTGAGGCTTGATAAAGACCAGTTGAATGCCAGTAGCGCCGGCGCCACCCCAAAAGAAATCAGGTCCGACAGGCTGTCATACTGGACACCAAAATCACTTTGCGTATTGGTCAGTCGTGCGACACGGCCATCCAGACCATCGAGCACGCCAGCCACGACAACCGCTATGGCCGCTGCAATAAAGTGCCCGTTGATGCCGGATATGATCGAATAGAAGCCGGCAAACATTGCACCTGTGGTGAGTGCATTGGGTAACAGGAAAACTCCTCTATGTACCTTTTTCTCGCCTGGATCCATTTCATTTCCGTTCTTTAACAGGACCTTGGAATCATACCACCAAGCACTGCATTTCTGGGTTCGGAATTCTATCTGTGCTATAACAACCATAGATTCATGGCAGGGAAAGCATCATGAAAATTTTTCACAAGTATTGCAGTGCCAATCTTCTGACGTCGGTCGTGATCCTCGTAACAGGTATCGTGAGCACCCAGGCGCTCGCCACGGAAATTTACAGCTGGACGGATAAAAATGGGGTTGTCCATTTCGGCGACAGGCCTCCAGCAGGGCAGCAAACTGAATACATTAACGTTCCCGAAGCTTACCGGCCCGGCACCAGCGACGCCTATCCATCGAGGGATGCTCAGGAAGCAACCTCTTCCGACGCTGGTGCAAGTGCTATTCCTGACGAAGAAACGCCTGTTCCACTGACAGCCGCCCAGTCGCGGCGGGCAAAAATGGCTAAAGATCGTGAAGAGCGCCGCGAAACCCAGGCCGAAACTGATCGCATGTGCCAAAAACACCGTAAACGGGTGGAACAGATTGAACCCGCAAGGCGAGTTTTTTACACCAACGAGCAAGGTGAATCCGTGCGTATGGACGACGATTTGCGCGTGAGCCTGGTCGAGGAGTCCAAGACCTACATCAGGAAAAACTGCGAGTAGCAGCCTGTCGGACTTGACCGATCGTAGCGAGGGAAAGCCGATTTGAGTCAGATTTTTCGGTCTTTTGAGGCGAATAGCACCGCTATTTAACGAAAAAGAGCGGGAAATCTGGCCAAACTCGGCTTTTACGCAGTAGATCATGTTAAGTCCGACAGGCTGCTATCCTTCTTCGCTCTATCGTGTTGCATGGGCAACAGGTAAAATGCCCGGTTTGATTTTGCAGGAAATAATATAGCGGATGAAAACCAGCGCCTTTCATATTTTTACCACCCGGGAAACACCGGCTGACGCGGAAATTATCAGTCACCAGTTGATGTTGCGGTCTGGAATGATCCGCAAGCTGGCGGCTGGTATTTACACCTGGACTCCACTCGGCTGGCGCGTCCTGAAAAAAGTCGAGAACATTGTCCGCGAGGAAATGGACCGGGCGGGATACCTGGAAATGCTCATGCCGGCCGTGCAACCCGAGGAACTATGGCAGGAGACCGGCCGCTGGGAGGATTTTGGCGGACAACTATTAAAAATTCGGGACCGTGCCGGGCGCGGCTACGTGTTCGGACCCACGCACGAAGAGGTAATGACCGACCTGGCGCGCAATGAATTGCGCAGTTACAAGCAGTTGCCGGTTACTTTCTACCAGATTCAGACCAAGTTCCGTGATGAAATTCGACCACGCTTCGGCGTCATGCGGTCCCGCGAATTCCTGATGAAAGACGCGTATTCCTTCCATATCGACGCGGCCAGCCTGGAAGATACCTATTGGAAAATGTACGAGGTGTATTCCCGAATTTTTACCCGCGCCGGCCTGAAATTCAGAGCGGTTCGAGCCGATTCCGGAGCCATCGGTGGCAGCACCTCCCACGAATTTCACGTTTTGGCTGAGTCAGGCGAAGATGAGATCGCCTTTTCGGACGGGTCTGACTTTGCCGCCAATGTCGAACTGGCCGAGGCGCCACCGCCGCAGGAACGGTCTGCACCATCCACTGAAATGACCCTGGTCGATACAGGAGACGCACATACCATTGAGGAACTGGTATCCCGATTCGAAATTCCGATTGACAAGACCGTTAAAACCCTGGTGGTGGAAGCGGCTGAAAATTCCGGTTCGGATTTTGTTGCACTGCTGATCCGTGGTGACCACACGCTCAATGAATTCAAGGCTGTGAAGCTGGAGCAGGTTGCAAGCCCCCTGCGTTTCGCCACCGACGAAGAGATTCGTGACGCCATCGGAGCTGGCCCCGGTTCACTCGGCCCGATCAAGCTCGCTATTCCATTTATCGTTGATCACAGCGCAGCCAGTCTGTCCGATTTTGCTGCAGGCGCCAATATCGAGGACAAGCATTATTTCGGTATCAACTGGGACAGGGACGTAGACCTTCCCGCCCAGGCTGACCTTCGCAAGGTCGTCGAAGGCGATGCCAGCCCCGACGGCCAGGGCTTCATCCACCTCGCCCGTGGCATCGAGGTCGGTCACATATTCCAGCTGGGCACCAAGTACTCTGAATCCATGAACGCCGTTGTGCTGGGTGAAGACGGTAAATCGCGGGTCATGTCCATGGGCTCCTACGGCATCGGGGTTTCACGCATTGTGGCCGCCGCAATCGAACAGAATCATGACAAGCAGGGCATTTGCTGGCCGCAACCGATTGCCCCGTTCCAG
>DAOWGA010000218.1 GCA_030637665.1 Lysobacterales bacterium
GCCTGCGTGAGCGGGCCGAAGCGGAACTGGGTGAAAAATTCGATTTGCGTGCTTTTCACGATCGTGTTCTTGAAAAAGGCAGTATTACCTTGCCCATGCTGGATGCCTCCATCATGGCCTGGATCACAGAAACTGAGTAGCTAGCATTGTTTACAACTTTGCTGGAAATTACAGCGAACCGGAGCCTCCGGCAGGAGGCCCCGGCAGGTTTGTTTCTAAGGTGCGCTGGCTGCTATCGCCGAAGCGCTTTCTATTACGGCCTGTAGCTCGGCCGGGCTTCCGATTCTGGGGCTGTGTGCGCCAACGATCTTGTTCACGTCGAGATTCAGCCGGTCAACGGCTTCGGCAAATGCGAGGGTTGCCGGAACGGCCGGTGGGAGCGGCCCGGTGCGTGGTTGCGGAAAGTGGTCAGCCTCGAACAGGATCCCTTCCTTCGGTAAATAGGCTACCAGCAGATGTTCGGCGTGCGGTGTCGGGCCGATGTCATACAATTCGACAGTCCGCTCTCCATCGGTCAGGCTCATGCGGTTGTCTACGAATTCCAGTGTCGCATCCCCGTCACCAGCGGCGTTACGGACCACGGTCTCATTTTCCTTGAATGTGATGATGGTGGCGCCCTCGGCGGCGTAGTCAGCTGCACCGGGCACATGGTCACTGTGGTGATGGGTCAGAACGCCGTAGCGTATCGGCTTGTCGGCAATATGCTTGCGCACTTCGGCCATACGGGCCGCGGCGCCCTGGGTGCCGCCGATGGCGACAATATGGTCATTCATTTCCACGAACAGGCCGTAGGCGCCGGTGCCACCCACCAGGAACACCCCTTCGTCGATTTCCTGCAGATTGAACTCATCCGGCACCACGGCAGGAATTTTGTCCAGGTTTCCGTCCAGCTGTGCATATTCCGCAAGCGGGGCGTTTACCTTGATGACTTTGTTTTTGACTTCCAGGTTGTCATCACCATTGAGCAACAGGCGGAATGTCTTGTTGAAGGCAATACCATCGATTTGCGTGTAATCTTCGAAGCGATATTCAACCTGACCGAAAGGCGGCAGCACGCGCTCCATACGGTTCAGCATATGGGTCTCCTGGTCGAAATATAGGCTGAGGCCCGGACCAACTTCCATGATCAGGGTGACCACATCGTGCGGACGCCCATTGTAGTCCGTCACTCCCAACCAGTTTGAAACCTGGCGGCGCGCCTGCAATTGCTTCATCAACAGGGCTGGTGTAACGCGTATGAAAGGCCCGGAAGTTGTGTTCAAATCGGGTTCGGCGATCGGTGCGGCGGTGCCGGCGCGATAGTTGAGCTGCCAGCTGTCTTCACCGTTGATGATGTTGCCGCCATCGAATTCATAGCCACCGCCAACACCGATATTGCGGTTGATGAAAATGCCCTGCTCGAAATCAATGGCATTGAAATTTTCTTGCTCACCTTTGTCCCATGGCGGGTTTGGCCGCCGGCTTTGCCCATTGGCATAGTTGACGAAGTGGCTTTCCTGCACCAGCGAGTTCAAGTTCGCCAGGTTCTCCGCCCCGCCATGTGCTTCCAGCGCGGCATCGATTATCTCATTGGCCTTATTGACCGACTTGAGTGGTAGGGTTTCTTCTGCGTGCAGCGATGCTGCTGCTATAACTGCCGCAAGGGCAGACAATAGAAATGCTCTGTTCACTGAGGTCTCCTGATTGTTTGGGGATTGCCCCGATACTTCCGCACCGGGCTTCACAATCAGTCTGGCACCGGATTATCGAAGCTTCAGCAGCTTTGGGACGAAAGGAATCCAGCCTGCGACAGGACGGTCAGAACAGGGCCAAAATGCCGAGTTTCCAGTCGCTGCGGGACTCCATCATCAAAATCTCCCAAGGGCCGCATGAGTATTCGGGACGGACCGGGGAAAGGCTGGTACTCCAGGTACTATTATGGGAGTAGGGGAATACGGACTGTTGTTCCTGATGCCTCACCCCTACAATGGGACGTGAGATGTTACCCTGATCCTGTCAATACCGGAGAAAACCTCATGAGCAATCTCTTTCGCGCCGTGTTGTTACTGGGTTTCCTGCTATTCGCCAATGCAACAGAGGCAGATCCGAAGAACGAGATCGAAGCGGTTTTGGGTTACTTCGCTGAAATGTGGAACGAAGGGGACCTCAATGCCGTCAGGAGCTATTATCATCGGGATTTCGTTCTTGTTACTGCTGAAGGAATCCTCTCGGCGGGGCAACGGCTGGGTGACCTCGAAGCCATCATGGAGCCTGGCAAGGATCACGGTGAGCTGAGTTTTTCAGAAATACGGGTCAAATTGTTGGGGGACGAGCACGTCATGGCCTACGGCCGTTCCAGCCTGAAGTTCAGCGACAGCACCGAGCTGAATTCCTTATTTACCACCGTCTATGTCAAAACGCCTTTTGGCTGGAAGGCGATCCTGACCCACGATTAGACCAGCCGAAGCGTCGAACGCCTGTTGGTCAAACAAAAGGCTCTGCCGTGGCAGAGCCTCTTATCATCCAGCATGGAAAGAATCAGTCTCTGAACTTCACTTCCTGCAGGTTGGAACTGCTGCCGATAGTGCGCAGCTCGCCGCGCTTGATTCC
>DAOWGA010000215.1 GCA_030637665.1 Lysobacterales bacterium
AGCGGAACAGTTCCTACCCAGCGCTTAGCGAAACTACTGGGGGCTTGCCAGATTCGTGAGTACAAGGCGCGTATCTTTCGAGCACTGCAGTTACCTGCTCGGTAATGAAGCGCGCAGAAAGATGCAGCAACGCCGTAATCGCGGATCTGACAAGTCCTCAGTCAGCCGCATTTGGAGTAGCCGCAGGACAGACACGTAGCACAATTATCCATTATGATAACTGCCTTCGTGTAGCATTTATTACAGAGTGTCGCCGAAGCCGGATAGGGATCATTTGCTTCAGCTTCGGCTTCAGCTATCGTTTTTTTTTGAGCTGCAGCCTCCGCCTCAGCCCGTTTCTGCTCAAGTATAAGCTGTTGCTGTTCTGACAGCTCCTCTTTCTCCATCAGACCAATTTTTTGCAGATGATGTTCTATAACTGCACCGATCTCGGCGATAATGGAGGGCATGAACTTTCCACCGGGCTTGAAGTAGCCGCCCTTGGGATCGAACACAGCCTGGAGTTCTTCAGCCAGGAAAGTCACGTCGCCACCTTTGCGGAAAACCGCTGACATCAAGCGTGTCAGCGCCACGATCCACTGGAAGTGGTCCATGTTCTTCGAGTTGATAAAAATCTCGAAGGGGCGGCGTTGCTCATGCTCGGTACCGGGATTGAGAATGATGTCGTTGATGGTGACATACATCGCATGATCATCCAGTGGTGTTTTGATCTTGTAGGTTGAACCTTCCAGCGCCTCCATGCCTTCCGGCCGGGCGACCCACTCAGTCATACGGATTATCTTCGCAGTCGGACGTTGTCCGTTTTCCGCCTGGGCTTCTGCCTGAGCTCGCGCCTGGGCGTCTGCCTGGGCGTCTGCATGAGCGTCTACCCGCGGGTTTGATTCCGCTTCAGCTTCTTCTTTCACGACTTCATAGCCAATAATTTTTCCTTCGATCTTAATGCTCATTTCATTCCAGCCATTCGAGTGCGGACACCGGGCAGAGCGTTGCTGCCCATGACGCACGTATTTTTTAAATTCCTGCTCTGTTCAAACCCTGTTTTCATCCTTAAAAGGGAATTCATCGCCGATACATCCCTGTGATCGGCGATTCCTGCGGTGCTCCCCATGCTTTGTTCGCTCAACAGGATTGCTACTCGTATTCAATCCTTTTCCGGGTATTCGAAGGCTTCATTTGCGTCAGGAAAAAAGAGGTGTACGTCCTTGTACGCGACACCTCCCTACTTCGTTTGGCGGAACCCAATACATCCCTCGCCGCCACTTTATCCTTGACGCTTATTATTCTCATACACATCCGTGTACCGTTGTGCATCCTTCCTTGTTCCAAAGCAATTGCAATCGCCTATTAACTCTGGACTACTGCCTTCTCCCCAAACCTCTCCGACTGCTGTAATAACTCTTTAAGCTCGCAGTCTTTCCGTATGGCCTGACTCTTCCCCGTGCCTGCGGATTCATCTGTTTATCAACAATCAAAACTTACCGTAATAGCCTTCTTTCAGGGCATCGAAGAGATTAGCCGCGGTATGCATTTCACCGTCGTATTCAATTTCTTCGTTACCGGCTACTTCAAGTTCCTCTCCGGTTTCAAGCACGAAGCGGTAAGTTGTATTTTCCAGGTCCTTTTCCTTCACCAGCACACCCTGAAAGGCTTCCGGATTGAACCGGAAAGTCGTGCAGCCTTTCAGCCCTTTTGCATGCGCGTAGGTGTAAATATCCTTGAAATCTTCGTAAGGAAAATCTGTCGGTACATTGGCCGTTTTGGATATCGAGGAGTCAATCCATTTCTGCGCTGCGGCCTGGATATCAACGTGTGCGACCGGCGATATGTCTTCAGCCGTAATAAAATAATCCGGCAGCTTCAGGCTTTCGTCTTCGGCATAGGGCATAGCCCGGGAATTCACCAGCGTGCGGTAGGCCAGCAGTTCGTAACTGAAGACTTCTACTTTTTCCTTGGTCTTTCTATTTTCCCGAATCACGTTGCGGCTGTAATGATGCGCAAAACTGGGTTCGATTCCATTGGATACGTTATTCGCAAGTGATAATGAGATCGTACCGGTCGGAGCTATGGAAGTATGGTGTGTGAAGCGCGCACCCTCTTCGGCCAAAGCTTCTACCAGTTCCGGCGCATACTCAGCAATCTGGCTCATGTACCTGCTGTACCTGGTATGGAGCAGACTGCCCTTGATCCTGTCGCCAATACGATATCCATCCGCCAGTAATTCAGGACGCTGTCGCATCATGCCACCGGTGACCTCGAAGGTCTCGTGCATAATCGGCGCAGCGCCTTTTTCCCGGGTCAGTTCGAGAGCCTCTTCCCAGCCAGCCAGCGCCATTTCCCGCGCCACCTTATCCGTAAATTCAAGCGAATCCGGCGAACCATACTTCATGCCCAACATGGTGAGGGTGGATCCCAGGCCCAGGAAACCCATGCCGTGCCGGCGTTTGCGAGCTATCTCGTCACGCTGCTTCCCAAGCGGCAGGCCATTGATCTCCACCACGTTGTCCAGCATGCGCGTGAAGATACGCGCGACCTTGTGGTACTCGTCCCAATTGAAAAAGGCCTGGTCTGTAAACGGCTTTTCCACGAAACGGGTCAAGTTGACCGAACCCAGCAGACAAGCCCCATACGGAGGCAGGGGCTGCTCACCACAGGGGTTGGTTGCCCGGATGTTCTCGCAGAACCAGTTGTTATTCATCTCGTTGATGCGGTCAACCAGGATGAAACCGGGTTCTGCAAAATCATAGGTGGAAGACATGATCATGTCCCACACCCTTCTGGCCGGTACTTTTTTATATATCCGGCACGCGACCAGCCCATCATCGCGGGTAATGTAACCCTCGACATCCGGCCACTCGCGCCACAGGACCTGGTCACTGTTTTCCAGGTCCAGTTCACCGTGCTCGTGCTCGTTGATCGGGAAAGAAAGTGGCCAGTCCCGGTTCTCCGCAACGGCTTGCATGAATTCGTCCGTGATGAGCAGGGAACAGTTAAATTGTCTCAGCCGACCGTCCTCGCGCTTGGCCCGTATGAACTCCATGGTGTCCGGGTGCCCGACCTCGAAAGTGGCCATTTGCGCGCCCCTGCGACCACCGGCTGAGGAGACGGTGAAGCACATCTTGTCGTAGATATCCATGAAGCTGAGCGGGCCCGAGGTATAGGCACCGGCGCCGGAAACGTAGGCGCCTTTCGGACGGAGAGTAGAAAACTCATAGCCAATACCACACCCTGCCTTCAGGGTCAGGCCTGCTTCATGCACCTTCTCCAGAATACCGTTCATCGAATCCTCGATGATTCCTGAGACCGTACAGTTGATGGTCGAAGTTGCCGGCTTGTGCTCTTGTGCGCCGGCGTTGGAAGTAATCCGTCCGGCCGGTATGGCGCCTCGACGCAGGGCCCACAGAAAAGACTCGTACCACTGCTGTTTTTTTTCAGATCCTTCTTCAACGTCCGACAGCGCGCGCGCCACACGCTTGAAGGTGTCATCGATGGTTTCGTCGATAATTTCGCCGTTCTTGGACTTCAGACGGTATTTCTTATCCCAGATATCCAGGGACGCATCCTGGAAAGGAATTTCTTTTGAATCAGTGCCAATGACTTCAATCTGCACGCTGCCCATTAAATCTTCCGTCTAATTATTTGGTTTTATTTAATTATGAGGCACAATGTATTGTGCGCTATTTTTTTTTGAGACACAATATATTGTGTCAGCGGGAGTAAAAGATACGCTCCTGATTGTATTCTGTCAAATAGCCTGACGTTTGAATTCAGATCAACAAATAATAACATTATTCTAATATATTCAATGCGTTACACATATTGCGACGTTTTTTTGTTATGCTGCGTCTTTAACCAGGAACGCCGAAATCCGCATCACTGCTGGATTTCGTTTCGTCGCAAACCAAAAAATCCGTGGAGAACTCTTGTTATGAAGCTCGAATTGAACCGCCACCTGATGCAATTGGCATCCGTCTTTTTGCCTGCTATTTTGATGGTCAGTTCCGCCCTTGCCGGTGGTCAGACTGAAATGTTGATCGAAGTTAAGACTGATGATATCCAGATTGAACAATTGGATATCAGCCACCTGGAAGTGGGTGATTCCGAGACTATTTACACAGAGGATGGCACAACGGTTGACATTCTGCGCGCCGTTCACGGTGTGGAAATTTTCATCGATGGCGAAAAGCTGGATATTCCTTCACCGCATGACCTGGAATTCACCGAAGATGCACAAGAGCATCATGAGATAATGATTGAGATAGAATGCGACAGCGTCGAGGATGACGGCTGTACTAACCACCACTATTTGAGCGACAGCCCGGAATTCAGGAATGCAAAACACCACAAGGTGATCATCGTCAAGGAATTCGTACACGAAGACGATGAGATCTGACCCGGCTTCGCAAAGCACAGACCGCGCTTCCGGTGTTTAACATTGTCCTTTACCAGCCTGAAATCCCCCCGAATACGGGTAACATCATCCGCTTGTGCGCAAACACAGGTGCGCGCCTGCACCTGGTCGAGCCGATGGGGTTTGTTCTGGACGATTCCCGTGTCCGGCGCGCCGGCCTGGATTACCATGAACTGGCCCGTGTAGAACGCTATAAGAACTGGGCGGATTTCCGTCAGAAAAATCAGAGTATGAAAATCTGGGCTTTTTCTACACGCGGCAACCGGTCATATCATCAGGCAAAATTCCATGATGAGGACGGCCTGTTGTTCGGACCGGAAACCAGGGGGCTGCCAAATGAAATCCTCGCACAGGAAGGCCAGCAGGTGCTACGCATTCCGATGCGCAGTGACAGCCGCAGCCTGAATCTTTCCAACACGGTCGCAATCGTGCTGTACGAAGCACTCAGGCAACAGGATTTCGTGGGGCTCGAATGAAAGATGCAATTTGCTGGAACATGTCGATAGCACTCGCAACTCCCCCATAATCACCCACCGATGTCAGGCATGTTCAGATTTTTGCTCGCGGGCGAGGAGTTCACGGACGCTACGATTTGGGTCCCGGCCTTGACAAATTATTCCATAGACCTGTTCGGAAATTGGCATTTCCACCTGGTGGCGCTGCGCCAGTCTCCAGACTTCTTCGGCTGTGCTGACACCTTCCACCACCTGACCGATCTCGGCCACCGCCTCTTCTACTGTCTTACCGGCGCCCAAAGCCAAGCCCAGCCTGCGATTGCGCGAGAGATCACCGGTACTGGTCAGGACCAGATCACCCATGCCGGCCAGGCCGGTCAGTGTTTGCTCGCGGGCCCCGAGAATCCGCCCCAGCCGCATCATCTCAGCCAGGCCGCGGGTAATCAACGCCGCCCTTGCATTATTGCCAAGCCCCATACCATCGCTGATTCCGGTTGCCACAGCGAGTACATTCTTGACCGCACCACCGAGTTCAGCACCGACAATATCGTCGCTTGTATAGGCACGGAAATTACCCCCGTGAAGCGCCCGGGCCATGCGCATGCAGTACTCCTGATCCGTGCCTGCCACGGTCACGGCCGTTGGCAGGTTGGCGGCCACTTCAATGGCGAAAGAAGGTCCGGTTACAACGGCCATTGGCCGGTCTTTGCCAATGGACAGTTGCGAGGCATGGTGAAGAAAATTACCACTGCCCGGTTCCAGACCCTTGCAGGCCCAGCAAAGGCCCTGCCCAGTCGCCAGCCAGGGAGTGATCTCCTGCACGATTTTGACAAAGGCATGGGAAGGAACAACAACAAGGACTTCGTCGGCAGACCGTACCGCCCGTTCCAGTGAAGGCTCGAATTCCAGGCCGGGTGGAAACGGAACATCGGGCAGGAAACGCTGATTACAGCCCGCCACTTGCATTGCAGCAACGTGCTCCGGATTTCTGCCCCAAAGCACGGTTGCGGTGCTGCTGCGTAGCAACTGCATGGCCAGTGCTGAACCCCAGGATCCAGCGCCGAGCACAGCGACCCTGGTCACAATGCCATCCGTCTGGCCCGGCACCGGGTGCATCGGTGCAAATTATATATCCTAGTTGTCAGTCGAGAACTCCGCAGCAACGGCTTCTCCGTTACCGCTCTCGCCGGCCTCATCACTGCCTTGTTGCTGGGCCAGTTCCTGCATACGCTGTGCATACAGCTGTTCAAAATTAACCGGCTGCAGGGTAAGTGGCGGAAATCCGCCATCAGCAACCAGATCAGATATGGAATGGCGTGCATACGGGAACAGTGTACCGGGGCACATGGTGTTCATCACCGCGTGCTTGGCCTGCTCATTGAAGCCATTGATCAGGAATATACCGGCCTGGGCCACTTCAGCCAGATAGGCGGTTTTTTCACCGATGGTAGCTGTGACAGTGACTGTCAGAACGACTTCATGGAGGTTTTCACCAAGGTCTTCTACGCGTTGCGCCAGGCTCATCTTCACATCCGCCTGTCCTTTCTCCTGGAATACTTTGGGGGCGTTGGGTAATTCAAATGAGACATCTTTTGCGTACAGTTTTTGAATCTGAAACTGTGCCGCGGCCATATCATCCGGCGTCATTGCCGGTTTTTGTTCGTCTGCCATATTGAGTTCACTCTTGTCATGTTGGGCCACTCAATTCCCAGAGCGGCAAAAGGGGAATTATCACACCTTGCCAGTACCAGGGCCAGCTTTCAATCCTACTTGGTGGTCACCGGAAACTGGTCACTGCGCCACTGAGCCATACCGCCCTTCAGCACCGCGACATCCTTAACACCCATTTTTAACAGGCTGGCTGCCACCGGCACCGCAGACGGCCCGGATTTGCACACAAGCAATAGTTTTTTTTCCTTGAGTTTCTGAATTTCCTCATCGGGGTTTGCCAGTCGCGAAGCCTGAATATTTCGTGCATCCACGATATGTCCCTTGTTGAATTCAGCGACCGGTGAAATGTCAATAACCACTGCATCGGGATCATTGATCCAGGGCACGGCCAGTGCCGGCGTCAGTTCTTTCAGCCCCTGTAACTTGCGCATGACTTCGGTATAAATCAGCAGGCCCAGAACAGCAACAAAACCACCGGCCAGCAGTGGGTGATTCCCCGCGAATTCGATCATTTGCTCCATTTCAATTTCTCTTTACATCCTGCCTGATTGTCTTTCATCCTGGCAACTTGAGTTTGAATTTTCACTCAATCTTCTTCTATGCATTCAGCCCGGTTATGGGATAATCGCCCGGTCCCACAGCAGCAACCGGAACGCACCGTGATCTTTTCCTGTAACAGCCGGCTGCGGGTCTTCACATTTGGAGCCGATTGAACAGAAATGCAAGCCCGGATCATCAACACATGGTGCTTGTTACAGGATACCCATGAGCGATAAACCAGGCCGCAAACCACTTATTTTAATGATTCTGGACGGCTGGGGATACCGGGCTGAAACAGATAATAATGCAATTGCGCTGGCCAGCACACCCTGCTGGGACAGACTTTGGGCCAATGACCCGCATATCCTCATCGAGACCTCAGGCGAATCAGTGGGTCTGCCCGAGGGCCAGATGGGTAATTCCGAAGTCGGGCATATGAACATCGGCGCCGGTCGCATCGTCTACCAGGACTTAACGCGTATCGCCCAGTCCATTCGTGACCACAGTTTTTACCACAACAGTGAACTGTGCAAGGCGGTCGATGCGGCACAGCACGGCAACGGTACGGTACATATCATGGGGTTGCTGTCACCGGGCGGCGTTCACAGTCACGTTGACCAGTTCATCGAAACCGTCAGGCTGGCAGCCGGGCGGGGGGCGCAAAGCATAGCAATTCATGTCTTCCTGGATGGCCGGGATACTCCACCACGCAGCGCAGAGAGATCCATCAGGCGGATGCAGAAACTGGTAGACGGAATTCCCGGAGCCACGATCAGAACCGTAACCGGACGCTATTACGCCATGGATCGTGACAAGCGCTGGAACCGCGTGGAACGGGCTTACCGGGCCATTGCATCGGGCGAGACCGGTATCCGGGCGGAATCCGCCCTCGCGGCGCTGCACGACGCCTACGCACGCGATGAAGGTGATGAATTCGTGCAACCAACCCTGATCGGAAATTCGACCGGGGTCAAGCACGGGGACAGTATTGTTTTCATCAACTTCCGGGCTGACCGGGCGCGGGAACTGACCATGGCATTTGTGAGCGATCCCTTTGCTGGATTTGCGCGACAAAAAATCGAATTGGCAGCCTTCGTGTGCATGACGCAGTACATGGCCGGGCTGCCGGTATCGGTGGCGTTTCCTGCCGAGACCCTGCCCCACCTCTTCGGCGAGGAACTTGCCGCAAATGGCTTTAGCCAGTTGCGTATTTCGGAAACTGAAAAATATGCCCACGTAACCTTTTTCTTCAATGGTGGAGAAGAAGAACCCTTTCCTATGGAGGAGCGGATACTGGTTCCTTCTCCCAATGTCGCGACCTATGATCTGCAGCCCGAGATGTCCGCGCCGGAATTGACCCGCCGCCTCGTTGACGCAATTCAATCCCGAAAATTCGATGTCATCATTTGCAACGTGGCCAATCCCGACATGGTCGGCCACACCGGCAGCCTCGCTGCTGCGATCAAAGCCGTCGAGGCCGTGGACATGTGTCTTGCAGCTGTAACAGCGGCCATCGACGATGTCGGTGGTGAACTGCTGATCACCGCTGATCATGGTAACGTCGAGCAAATGAAGGATGAATCATCCGGCCAGAGCCACACGGCACATACCACCAACCGGGTTCCCTTCCTGTTTCATGGACGGCCCGTTGTGATAGCAGAAACCGGCTCACTGCGGGATATCGCACCAACAATGCTTCGCCTCCTGGGTTTGAGCCAACCCGAACAAATGACAGGCAGCCCAATACTGGAATTGGCAGGTGATTCGAACTGAGCTGGGACTGAACCGCCGACCCTGGTGGTCAGGGATGCTCAAACCGGTGTTC
>DAOWGA010000224.1 GCA_030637665.1 Lysobacterales bacterium
GGCATCGACCAATTGGGAGACCAGTTCATTTAACTGGTCCTGTTCATCCTGGTACCTTTTCGACATCTCCTGGTACTCCGTGACCGGGTTAAATTCGGGGCCAGCTATGCCCGGTAACGGGATGATGGTGTGCAATACGTAAACCTCAGCGTCGGTGGCTGAAGCTACCCTGTGGACGGCTTCAATCACGTAGCCGGAAGCCTTGGAAAGGTCAACGGCAGCGAGCAGTTTCATCATATACCTCCCGCCAATAAGGCTGTTCCCAGAGACTATGCCGAGGCCGTTTCTATCAATTTACTTAATCTTACTACTTCGTGGCGCTCTGCCTGGTCAAAATCTGACTAGTACTTGATCCATGTCTGCTTGCCATACATCGAAGTATGTTAGGGATTTTAGTTACAAGGGAATTCCGTCCTTGGAGCTTCCGGAATCTGAACGGAGGACACTGCTATGTCACCAAATGTCGCTCGAGAACTTGTTTCAAAATAACGCTATTTAATATCTGCCTGATGGTCAGGCTCCGAAAGACGACATGCAAACGGCAATCAGGGAGCTGGAGAAAATGCCCAGGCCCAGGATCATGACACCGTTCAGTGAAATGGCTGCGCGGAAGTCCACCGGAGCTTCGATTGGCGATTCCGTTACCGGCTCGTCGAAATACATCAGTTTGACTACACGCAAGTAGTAAAAGGCGCCCACCACTGAGAATATGACCGCCATAATAGCCAGCCAAACAAGACCTGCATCAAGGGCAGCCTTGATGACCAGCCACTTGGCAAAAAAGCCGACAAATACCGGCACGCCCGCCATCGAGAACATGACCATGGCCATGATGGCTGCATACCAGCTGTTACGCTGGTTCAGCCCCTTGAAATCATCCAGCTGTTCTGCTTCAACACCACGGGCGGACAGCAGGATGACCATTCCGAAACCCGCGGCGGACATCACTGAATAAACAATTACGTAATACATGCCCGCGCCAAATCCCGAAGCGGTTCCCGGCAACAGACCCATCAGGACGAAGCCCATGTGGGAGATGGTTGAATAGGCCAGCATGCGCTTGATATTGGTCTGGGCGATGGCGGCCAGGTTACCGAGAACGATTGAGAGTATCGCAAGCAGGGACAGCATCTGCTGCCAGTCAGCGTGCAATTCACCGAGACCCGTGTGCAAAAGACGGAAAGCCATGGCAAAGGCTGCCATTTTCGGTACCGAGGAAATGAACAGTGTCACCGCAACCGGTGCGCCATGATAGACGTCCGGAATCCACATGTGGAATGGAACCACACCCAGTTTGAAAGCAAGGCCGACGACCAGAAATACCATACCAAAGACCAGCAACAGGTCGTCACCTCCCCGTGTGCTGATGGCGTCAGCAATTTGGATCAGGTCCATGCTGCCGGTCGCACCATAAATCATCGACATGCCGTAAAGCAGCATGCCTGATGCCATCGAACCCAGCACAAAATACTTCATCGCCGCTTCGGAACCCCGTTTCGATTCCCGGTCGAAGGCGACCAGCGCATAGGAGGAAAGTGAAATCAGTTCGAGGCCAAGATAGATCGTGACCAGGTTGTTGGCGGAAATCAGCAGCATGACGCCCAGCAGGGCGAATAGGGACAATGTATAGAAGTCAGCCCTGAACATCCTGAACTGCCTCAGGTAGAACTTGGAGTAGATGTACACAATACCCAGGACAAATAAGCTGAACAGCTTGAGAACATCACCCATCGGGTCCCTGATGAAGCTGCCGTTGAAAGCCGTCGCCGACCTCAGACCTTCGCTCAGATAGTCAGCGCGCAAGGTTATGATGGCAGCAAAAATCAGTGTGATCATGGCCAGCATGTGAATGATTCCACGCCGTTCTTCGCGCAGGAACAGGTCCACGATCAGGATGACGCAGGCCATGGTCAGTACCCAGAGCTCCGGAGCAGCCAGCAACATGTTCGTTGTATTCATTTCAGCATGCCCCTCAGATTCCTGCCACAGTGAATTTGGGCTGTTGGATGTGCTGCAGCAGTTGGTCTACTGATGCGTGCATCAGCTCAACCAGGGGTTGAGGCCACAATCCAACCAGTAACACGGCCACCGCTATTGTGCCCAGGACAAATGCTTCCCTGGCGTTGATATCCTTCAGGTTGGCGACTTCCTGATTGGTCACTTCCCCGAAAATCACCCGTTTCACCAGCCACAGGCTGTAGGCGGCGCCCAGTATCAGAGTCAGGGCAGCCAGGAAGGCGTACCAGAAATTGGCCTGGAATGCAGCCAGGATCACCATGAATTCACCCACGAACCCGCTGGTTCCGGGCAGACCGGAATTGGCCATGAAAAACAACACAGCGAAACTGGCGAACCAGGGCATGGTGTTGGCTACGCCACCGTAATCCGCGATCATCCTGCTATGCAGACGGTCGTACAGCACACCGACACAGAGGAAGAGTGCGCCTGAAACGAAGCCGTGCGAAATCATTTGCACCATGGCCCCTTCAACACCCAGTGCAGCACCCCTCCCGCCTTCGCTGTTCTGGAAAATCGCAAATGCCAGGAACAGGCCGAGCGTCACGAAACCCATATGGGAAATGGATGAATAGGCGATCAGCTTTTTCATGTCCTTCTGGACCAGTGCGACAAAGCCGATATAAACGACTGCGATCAGTGACAGGGTGATGATCAGCCAGTCGAGTGCGGCAGAAGCATCCGGCGTAATGGGCAGGCTGAACCGGATAAAACCATAACCGCCGATTTTCAGCATGATGGCCGCCAGGACGACCGAACCACCGGTGGGTGCCTCGACGTGAGCATCCGGCAACCAGGTGTGTACCGGCCACATGGGAATTTTCACCGAAAAGGCCGCCAGGAAGCCGAGGAATAACCACTTCTGTACCTCCAGCGTGAGCGGGAACTGATGCCATTCCAGTATCGACCAGGTTCCTGACTGAATGTACAGGTAAATGAGACCGATCAGCATGAATACCGAACCGAGGAAAGTGTATAAAAAGAACTTGATGGTTGCGTAGACCCGCCGCGGGCCGCCCCACATGCCGATTGCCAGGAACATCGGGATCAGCATGGCCTCGAAGAAAACGTAAAACAGCATGGCGTCCAGAGCACAGAACACGCCCACCATCAGGCCTTCCATGATCAGGAAGGCGGCCATGTACTGGTGCACATTGTCCTGAATGACTTCCCAGCCGGCAATCACGACCAACACACCGAAAAAGGTGGTGAGCAGGATCAGCGGAACCGAGAAACCATCGACACCGAGGCGGTAAAAAATATCGAAGGTCGCAACCCATGGCTCAAGCTCAGTAAACTGCATCGCAGCCGTGGTCGTGTCAAAGGAAGTGAACAGGGAAATACTGAACACGAATGTCAGTATGGAAATGACCAGTGCCAGCAATCGCGCCAGCGACGCGCGCTGCGCTCCGGCTGCAATTACGGTGATGCCGCCCAGGATGGGAAGCCAGATCAGAATGCTCAGGATGGGCCAGTTTGATGCCATTATTCTTTTTGCCCCTCTACTTCAACATTACCCAGATTGCGAGGATGCCGATCAGTCCAACGATCATCGCAAAGGCGTAATGGAACAGGAATCCGCTCTGCCAGACCCTGACTTTTTGTGCAATATTGTCCACCAGGCGAGCTGAGCCGTTTACCATCCAGCCATCAATGACACCGGCATCCGCCTTTTTCCAAAGGACGTTGCCCATACTGACAATCCTGCTGACAAAAATCCTCTGGTACAGCTCGTCAATGTAATATTTATTTTCCAGCAAGCGGTGCAGGCCAGGCATTTTCTGTTGCAATAAATCCGCAATTGCCGGCCGCAAGCGGTAGATGACCGTTGCCAGCACAAATCCGCCAATCATCAGCCAGAATGGAGCGGTCTGAATCGCGTGCATGGCCATTGCCTGGGCGCCATGGAAATGATGACCAACCGCCGCCACAACATCATTCTGCGGCAACACAGTGATCGAATCCGACAGCCATCCGCCGAACAGTACCGGACCAATGGTGAAATAGCCGATCACGATTGACGGAATAGCCAGCAGAATCAACGGTACCGTGACGACCAGCGGAGACTCGTGTGGCGCGTGTTGCACAATGCCATCCGGGGGATGCTCGCCCGCACCGACGTCAACCGTATAACGCGGCTGGCCATGAAAAGTCAGGTACAACAGCCTGAAACTATAGAACGAAGTAATCAGCACGCCCAGCAGGACGCCCCAGTAGGCTATATCGGCTCCAAAGCGGCTGGATTCCGCTACCGCCTCGATGATTGCATCTTTTGAATAGAAGCCGGACATGAAAGGGAAACCAATCAGCGCCAGGGTGCCAACCCAGGCTGTAATCCAGGTGGCCGGCATGTGGCGGCGGAGCCCGCCCATGTAGCGCATGTCCTGCTGGTGATGCAGGGCGATAATCACCGAGCCGGCGGCCAGGAATAACAAGGCCTTGAAGAAAGCGTGCGTCATCAGGTGGAAGATGGCGGCTGAATAGGCGGAAACACCGAGCGCGACAGTCATGTAGCCCAGCTGGGACAGCGTCGAATAAGCAATCACGCGTTTGATGTCATTTTGCACGATACCGACCAGGCCCATGGTCACGGCGGTCACCAGGCCAATCAGCATCACGAAGCTCAGGGCGGCGTCACTCAACTCGAATAGCGGTGACATCCGGGCTACCATGAAGATACCGGCAGTAACCATGGTCGCGGCATGGATCAGGGCTGAGATCGGCGTGGGGCCTTCCATGGAATCGGGCAGCCACACATGCAGAGGCGCCTGGGCCGACTTACCCATCGCACCAATGAACAGGCAAATACAAATCACCGTGATCCACTGCCATTCCATGCCCGGTATGATCGAAACGGTCTTGCCTGCAATTTCAGGACTTTGAGCAAACACGGTAGCGTAGTCCAGGGAGCCGAAGCAATACAGCACGGCCGCGATACCCAGCAGAAATCCAAAGTCCCCCACCCGGTTGACCAGGAATGCTTTCAGACCCGCGACAATGGCCGACTCCCGCTTGAACCAGAAGCCGATCAGCAGGTATGAAACCAGACCCACAGCTTCCCAGCCAAAAAACAGCTGCAGGAAATTATTGGCCATCACCAGCATCAACATGGAGAAGGTAAACAGCGCGATATAGCTGAAAAAGCGCTGGTAGCCCGGATCGTGCGCCATGTAACCAATGGTGTAGATATGCACCATCAGGGATACAAAAGACACCACGGTCATCATCAGCACTGACAGGTGATCGATCAGGAACCCGATCTCGAAGCGAATCCCGTCAGATACCATCCAGGTGTACACGCTGATATTCTGAATGCCCAACCCTTCGTACATCTGCTGGTAAAGCACCCAGGCAGAAAGGAAAAACGATGCCGCAACGCCCAGGATGGCGAACCAGTGTGAGCCGGCGCGGCCCACCTGTTTTCTCAGAAGTCCGGCGATAACTGCTGCTGCCAGTGGCAGCATGGGGATCAACAGCAATATGGTTTTCAGAGACATATCAGCCCTTCAAATCGTCCAGTTCGCTCACGTTGATCGTCCCGCGGTTGCGGAACACAACGACCAGGATCGCGAGGCCAATGGCCGCTTCTGCAGCAGCCACGGTCAATATGAAAAATACGAATACCTGCCCGTCCAGGTTACCGAGGAACCGGGAGAAAGCGACAAAGTTCATATTCACCGCCAGCAACATCAGCTCAATGCACATCAAAATGATGATCACGTTCTTACGGTTGAGAAATATGCCGGCGACGCTGAGGCAGAAAAGGATTGCGCCCAGACTCAGGAAGTGCGCCAGTGTCAACATGATCCGATACTCCTGTCCATATCACCCTGCATGACTATTGGCTCCCCTGCCTTGGTTCCGGGTCCATTTTCACCAGCCGGACCCGCTCATCCCGCTGTACACGGACCTGCATGGATGGATTCTGGCGCTTCGAACCGGTTCGCTGCCTGTGCGTCAAAGCAATCGCGGCGATGATTGCCACCAAAAGGATCACACCTGCCAGTTCGAAAGCCAGCAGGTAATTGGTGAATAACAACTCCCCCAGCGCCTTGGTGTTGCTGTAGGTATCGGGATGTGGTGGCGGCACGGGAAATGCGGTCTCATCGAACCGCCCCTTGCTCCAGACCACGACCATCAATTCGAGCGCCATCACGACGGCCACGGTAATACCGACCGGCAGATAATTTATGAAGCCTTCCTGCATTGGCGCCAGGTTGATATCCAGCATCATGATCACGAACAGGAACAGCACCATCACGGCGCCGACGTAGACCAGGATCAGGATAATGGCCAGGAACTCGACCTCCAGCAGCATCCAGATGGCAGCTGAACTGAAGAAGGCCAGCACCAGGAACAGGGCTGCATTGACGGGATTACGCACCGTGATCACCGCCACTGCGGCTGCCACCAGCACCAGTGAAAACATGTAAAAAACAATTTCAGTAATCGGCATCTGTTCTGCTCCGCTCAGCGATACGCTGCGTCCTGTCTGCGTTTTTCCGCAATGCTCTCCTCGTAACGATCTCCGATAGCGAGCAATTTTTCCTTGGTCATGATGTGTTCACCACGATTTTCAAAATGGTATTCGAGGATGCCTGTTTCGACGATCGAATCGACCGGACAGGATTCCTCGCAGAACCCGCAATAGATGCACTTGAACAAGTCAATGTCATAGCGGGTCGTGCGACGGGTACCATCCTCCCGTTGCGTTGAATCGATGGTAATGGCCAGAGCCGGGCAGACAGCCTCGCACAGCTTGCAGGCAATGCAGCGCTCTTCGCCATTCGGATAGCGCCTGAGTGCGTGCAAGCCGCGAAAACGATTGGACTTCGGCGTTTTTTCTTCCGGATAGTGAATAGTGAACTTGGGCCGGAAAAAGTAGCGCAGGGTAACGGCGAGGCCCTGGCCCAGTTCCAATAGCAGCAGACTCTTCAGGTATCTGGTAACGGCATTCATCTCAGCTTCCCCTCACGACCAGACCAAATACGGAGAAACACGCAGCAACGAGCACCCAGACCATGGTGATCGGCACCAGCACTTTCCAACCCAGGCGCATGATCTGGTCATAGCGGTAGCGTGGAAAAGTCGCCCGCCACCATAAGAACAGGTACATGAAGAACACGGTCTTGGCCAGGAACCAGAAGATGCTGCCTTGCCCCAGTATGGTATCGCCAATAACGGGAATACCCTCGAACGGCGACAGCCAGCCGCCGGTAAACAGGATTGCCGTCAGAGCAGAGATCAGAATCATATTGGCGTATTCGGCGAGGAAGAATACGGCAAATGCCGCCCCCGCATACTCAACATGGAAACCGGCGACAATCTCAGACTCACCCTCGGCGACATCGAATGGCGCCCGGTTGGTCTCGGCCACGCCGGATATGACATAAATTACAAACAGGGGCAGAAGAGGAAACCAGAACCAGTCCAGCAATCCACCCTGTTGGGCCCGGACAATTTCCGACAGGTTCAGGCTGCCCGCCATGATCAGAACGCCAATCAATGCGAAGCCCATGGCAATTTCATAGGACACCATCTGCGCCGATGAGCGGAGAGCGCCGAGGAAAGCATACTTGGAATTTGATGCCCAGCCGGCAATGATCAAACCATAAACGCCCAAAGAGGACATCGCCAGTATGTAAAGGAGACCCGCGTCGATGTCCGCGATCACCATCCAGTCGTTGAATGGCACCACCACCCAGGCCGCAAAAGCCGGTGCCATTGAAAGAACCGGGGCCAGCACAAAAAGGAACTTGTTGGCATTCTCGGGCATCACAATTTCTTTCAGCAGCAGCTTGAACACATCCGCGAAAGGCTGGAACAGTCCCAGCGGCCCGATCCGGTTCGGCCCCCTGCGTACCTGCATATAACCGATGACCTTGCGTTCCATGTAGGTGTAATACGCCACGGCCAGGATCAGCGGCACGACCACTGCGATGATTTTCAACAGCAGGATGACCATGTAGATCAGATGATCCAACCAGGTTTCAGGCATCAGGCCACCTCCACTACGACGGGTGCAACCGCCTGTTCAAGTCCGCGCGTCGCGCCGGTCGCGCAGCGCACCCAGGCACCACCCGCTGGAACATCGCCGCTGACCAGGACTTCAAGTTCAGTGGCATTTTCACCCTGCCGGACCCTGGCCTTGCCGCCATCCTTCAGGCCCAGCCGATCCGCATCCGCCGGATTGAGCCCGACAAACAGGCTTTGAGCCTGGACTGTTTGCTGCAGCGCCTCCGAGCGCCGGCAAAGTGCGTCGATCGAATACATGGGTAATTCACCAATACGGTACAGACCGTTTCCATACGCCGGGGCCTCCAGGCGGGCTTCACCGATCACGGCATCAGCCGCCTCGATAGCGCCGTTCAGTTCAGACTGCAACTGGTCCAGGCTGACTTGCCCAAATCCTTCCAGGCCCAGTTCGTGGCCAAGCCGCCTCAGAATCTTCCATCCGGGCCGTGCATCTCCTGACGCCTTGCCGGCCGGTGCAAAGCTCATGTTGTCGCCATCCAGGTTCAGTAAACTCCCCTCGGACTCCGCTTGCGGGGCCAACGGAAGGATCACATCAGCAACTGCCCGGAGACTGTCCGTGGCAAAACTGGCAACGGCAATCAGCTTTTCAGCTGCAGCAAGCGAGGCCATGGCGCGTGCCGGGTTGCCAAGGTCGAAATCCGGTTCGATATCCCACAGCAAGACACACTTCCTGGGATCTTCCAGCATCTGCACCACGTTCATGCCGGCCTGCGATGCGCTCCCGCCAATTCCGCGGTGAGGCACCGCGCCAGCCAGCCAGGCGCCAACAGAATTGCCGCCATGCGGCAAAACATTCAGTACCGATCCTGTTGCATCCGCTATGTACGCGGCCAGTGCGCGTAACCAGGCGGCATCAGGGTGGCTCATGGCGAACTGTCCCAGCAACACCAGGCCATTGCCTGCGTCCTGTAAGCGCCTGGCCAGTTCTTCGTGATTTTGACTGACAGCGATTCCATCCAGGGCTGAGCGAATCCGCTCCGGCACCCGCGTGCCTGTACATATCTCAACAGCAGACGCCAGCGCTGCAAGATCAGCAACCAGTGCTTGCGGCGCCACGATGGCGTCGAGGCTGGTTTCGA
>DAOWGA010000189.1 GCA_030637665.1 Lysobacterales bacterium
ATATCAACGCCCGCCGTGGGCTCGTCGAGAATCAGCAGGCGTGGCTCGTTCACCATCGCCCGGGCGATCATCAGGCGGCGTTTCATTCCACCGGAGAGGTTTCTCGATATTTCTTCCGCCTTATCCCACAACTGGAGCTGCTTCAGGTACTTTTCAGCGCGTTGCAGGGCAATATCGCGCGGAATGCCATAGTAGCCTGCCTGGTTTACGACGATTTCCAGCGGCCTTTCGAACTGGTTGAAATTGAGTTCCTGTGGTACCAGGCCAATATACGACATGGCTTTGGATCGTTCCTGCTGCACGCTGGTGCCGAATACGCGGGTCTCCCCACTGCTGGTGTTGACCAGTGAAGAAATGATTCCGATCAGGGTGGATTTACCGGCCCCATTCGGGCCCAGCAGGGCAAAGAAATCCCCTTCTTCCACCCGCAGTGAAATACCTTTCAGAGCTTCGACCCCGTTCTTGTAGGTCTTTTTCAGGTCATTGACTTCAAGTGCATACATAGGGTTCTTTATACTAACGCAGGCGTACCCATCCAGATGTGGTGGATGGGGCCGGGGAATTCAATGACCATTCACCTATGGACAGTGCCCCCGATTCGTCCTAATCTGTTCCGCTCGCTGGTTTCAAGACAATGATCACTATGTGTTTCAAACGATTAAGTGCACTGGCCCTGCTTATAAGTGGCCTGTTGCTGGCTTTTACCGATGTTCTGGCCGGGCCGGAAGAAGGTGATTCCGGCCTGGAGCTGGAGACCTGTGAACTGGTGGTACCCGGCACACCTTTGTCCACCGTTGGCGAATGCGGCTGGATCGAGGCTGCGGAAAACCCCGATGACCCCGACGGGCGGCAAATCCAGATACGCGTTGCGCGCATTCCCGCCCGGGGGCGTGTGGCAGAACCGGATCCTCTGGTATTTTTCGCCGGCGGACCCGGGCAGTCGGCCACGGAAAGCTGGCCCATCATCGCCCGCTCCCTCGCGAAGGTGAGTGAAAGCCGGGACATCCTGTTGGTCGACCAACGCGGCACCGGGCAATCCAATGCACTGAAATGTCCACAGGTCGAACTGGACAAGGCCCTGGCCCTGGACTGGGATGAACTGGCCCGGAGCACGCAAGAGTGCCTGGATTCCCTGGATGGGGATCCCCGTTTTTATACCACGACCATCGCGATGCATGACATCGACGCAGCGCGTGCCGCCCTGGGTTATGAGCAGGTCAACCTGTTTGGCGGCTCCTATGGCACACGCGCCGCCCAGGTTTACCTGCGGCTTTTCCCGGAACGGGTCCGCACCATCGTGCTGGACGGCGTGGTGCCGCAAACACTGGCGCTGGGAACCGAGCACGCAAAGAAACTGGACCAGGCCATCTACCGGGTGCTGAACGCCTGTGACGATGATCCCTTGTGTGGAGAAGCTTTTCCGGACACCGCCGGCAAACTCGCTTCACTGGCGCTGGAACTGGAAGAAAACCCGGTGGAAATTACCGTGGAACACCCGACCACGGGCGAACCTTTTCCACTGACGTTCAACCGCGAAGTACTCTCCACATCCTTGCGCTTTCTAACTTATTCTTCTGATACCCAGGCAATGCTGCCACTGCTGATTCACGAGGCTGCTGTCGACCAGCGCTTCGACCGCCTGGCAAGCCAGATGCTGATCGCTGCCACCGGGCTCCAACAGAGTATCTCCCAGGGCATGGAGCTTTCCGTGATGTGCGCTGAAGATTACCCGCTGTTTCCGAAACAACCTTCTCCCAGTGACTACCTGATGGGTGACCTGATGGAGAAAGCCGTTTTAATCCAGTGTGGAATCTGGCCGCAAGGCCCGGTTCCCGAAAATTTCCATGATCCGGTCTCAGCCGATGTGCCTATTTTGCTGCTGTCGGGAGAACTCGATCCGGTGACGCCACCGGAATATGCTGACCAGGTCGCCGTGCATTTCCCGCAAAGCCGTCACCTGATTGCTCCGGGACAAGGGCATATCGCGACTACCCGGGGCTGCATGGGCAAGATTGTTTCCGAGTTCATCATCGAAGGAAACGCCGATGAGTTGGAAACCGACTGTATTTCTGATCTGCAGCCAACACCCTTTTTCATCTCTCTGACGGGACCAACGCCATGATCGTCGTGAAAAATCTACGCAAGTCTTTCGGAGATGTGAAGGCAGTCAACGACGTGTCCTTCGAGGCCAGGGACGGCGAAATCACCGGATTGCTCGGACCCAACGGCGCTGGCAAGACCACAACACTGCGCATGCTTTATTCACTGCTGCCGCCGGATGAAGGCGAAATCCGCATCGACGGCCTGGACCCTGCCCATGACGCCATGGAGATCAAACGGACCCTGGGCGTGGTGCCTGACAACCGCGGGCTGTACTCGCGCCTCACGGCACGAGAGAACATTACTTATTTTGGCGAACTGCACGGCATGAGCAAAAAGGCCATCGAGGAGCGGATCGAAACCTTGACCGCCACGCTGGACATGGATGATTTCATTGACCGGCGCACCGAAGGTTTCTCACAGGGTCAGAATGTGAAGGTTGCGATCGCCCGCGCCATGGTGCACGAACCGCAAACCGTGCTGCTGGACGAGCCCAGCAACGGGCTCGACGTGATGAGCACCAGGG